>JBIKPL010000437.1:0-2921 GCA_044357485.1 Cytophagales bacterium | reverse complement strand
CCTGTTGGAATCCTATTGTTATTGTGTTTAGGTTCAAAGGCAGCACGTGCTTCTCTTTCAGAAGATTTGGTATCAATTTTAGATTGGGCTTTATTTACGACAATACTTCTGCTCATCACTTCTGTTCCATTGAGCTTCGCAATCGCCATTAATGCTTCTTCTTCATTGTCCATTTCTACAAAAGCAAAACCTTTACTTTGACGAGATACATTATCAATCACAATACGAACTGAATTAACAGCGCCAAATTGTTCAAACATTGATTTCAATTCTGCTTCTTTTAATTTAAATGGAAGGCTTCCAACAAATAGATCCATGTGAATAATTGTTTTGTTAAATAAATTTTATTTTGAATGAATGGCCATCATGTATTTGGCAACATACTTTCCTAATACATCAAATTCAAGATTAACCAAATCGCCAGTTTTAAGGTATTGAAAAGTGGTATGTTCAAAAGTATAAGGAATAATGGCTACTGAAAACACATTTAGCCCCGCATTTACAACGGTTAAACTTACACCATTGACACTTATAGACCCTTTTTCGATGGTTAAATTTCCGGTTGAGGCATCATATTCAAAGGTATACAACCAGCTCCCATCCTTATTTTCGACACTTTTACAGATGGCAGTCTGATCGACATGGCCTTGCACAATATGCCCATCTAATCGACCATTCATTTGCATACACCTTTCTAGATTCACAAAATCGCCTACTCGAAGATTTCCTAAATTAGTTTTAGCCAAGGTTTCAGCAATGGCACATACCGTATGCTGTCCTTCAAGCACTTGCGTAACGGTTAAACAAACCCCATTGTGGGCAACACTTTGGTCAATCTTTAAGGTATCAGACAAGGTAGAGGAAAAAACAAACTCGATATTGGTTTGTTTTACGCTGATAACTTCCACCTTGGCGAGTGTTTCAATGATTCCGGTAAACATGCGACATGATTGTTCGTGATGAGTCTACAAGTTAAAACATTTAATTTATTGAACATAACTTTATGATTTTAAAATAATGGCCAAAACCAATCAAATCGTATAATGGTATGAAATAAGGAAAAAAATCAGCAATTTCGCGATTGAAATGAATTGGAGAATAGACGATACGCATAAACACAAAGGACTCAGAAATGGGCTTATTAAAGTATTGATTGAAAAAGGGATTACTGACAGCCTCGTCTTGGAAGCAATCAATAGGGTGCCTCGCCATTTATTTTTAGACCACGCCTTTTTAGAACATGCGTATGAAGACAAAGCATTTCCCATTGGAGACGGACAAACCATTTCACAACCTTATACGGTTGCTTTTCAAACCTCTTTGCTTGAATTAAAAAAAGGAGACAAAGTACTAGAAATAGGAACAGGCTCAGGATACCAATGTTGTGTATTAATTGAAATGGGTGCCGAAGTATTTACGATTGAACGAGTGAAAAACCTGCACGATAAAGCGGTCTTTTATATGGCTCAGTTACAATACAAAGCACATTTTTATTGCGGAGATGGCACCTTAGGTTTGCCATCTTTGGCTCCTTTTGACAAAATAATTGTCACTGCTGGTGCGCCAGTGGTACCCGAAACCTTGGTACAGCAATTGGCTATAGGAGGTATTTTGGTAATTCCTGTTGGGGATGCCAAATCTCAAAAAATGCTTAGGATTAGAAGAATAAATGCTACCCAATTTAGCAAAGAAGAATTAGGTAATTTTAGTTTTGTGCCTTTAAAAGGTGAAAAAGGTTGGTAAAAACACCTTGGTTATGAATCAATACAGAGTACAACAATTTTCAGGCTCTAGATGATTTTCTGTGGGTAGAGAAGCTATAAGTATTTCAAAAGTATTTATGCTAGAATTTGTAAGATATTTTATTTTTTTTAGATACTATGATTTTAATTTATTCAACAGTATTGTAATACAGTATTTTATTAATTAGGAGCTGCTGAAAAATAGTTTATTTATTGATTTTTAGAGATTTAATCTATTGATTTAACCGTTTAAATGCAAGGGTATTTGATTTTATTTCATTAAAGTGGTGCACTAGTTTTATTTAAATAGCTTAGATAAGCTATTCATTTCGTAGGGCGTTCCCTTCGGTCGCGTGATCGGCACTCGCTTTTTTTCTTGTGGTCAAATCATACCTTATTAAAAGATTACCTCAACCCACAAGAAAAAAGAGCTCAAACAAAGCCTCTCCCGCTAACGCAAAGAGAATTAGCCAATCATTTCAATTAAATAGAGTGACCATTTTAGCATAATAATTTCAAGTATATTTGCTAGATATGATTTACAAATTATGTGAATTGAGTTTTTCAGCAGAGACCCTAATTATTAGGGCGATTCCCTTCGGGACCGTGCTTTCGCAACTTGCTTTTTCTAAGTTATCAAATATTTGTGTTTCAATTTAAGCATAAAACAACTAAGAAGGCAGCGCTCAAATCCCGAGAAAATCGGGACTCAATCACTCGAAAATTCACACATCACATCAACTATATGCTATTACCCACAGTATTTCACTTAGAGCCAATTTTCAAAAACATCACTGCCACCATGATAATGGTAAAGCCCAAAAACTTTTAGCGGTTATTGCCGTAAAAAAAGAAAACCAATTGACGATGCAAACAAAAAGAACCCTCCTTTCGATATTCATCCTGGCCATGTTCACTTTTTCATGTCATAAAAAGAATGAAGTGATAATTGCCACTTCCATCATCTACCCAAGTTATGCTACTTTAAAACCAGGAAATTATTGGATTTATCAACAATTTGATATTGATAGCGAAGGAAATGCGGTAGCAAAAAACATATTTGACAGTTGCTATGTTGAGAAGGACACAACCATCAAAGGCCATATTTATTTCAAATTGTTAAAACCAAAACCATATACCTCTCCCCTTGTGTATGAAGCAAGTTTCCTAAGAGATTCG
>JBIKPL010000436.1:0-2922 GCA_044357485.1 Cytophagales bacterium | reverse complement strand
AAATAAATTGCAAAATATTTCATTTTTAACAAAGCCTGAAGCCTTGTTTATTCCTCCACATGAAATTATGGGTCCCGATTCTCGATTAAAAGGTTATCGATGGAGGATTGCAGAAAAACCATTAAAGAAAGACATGATTAAGCGTTAATGAAATTGCTTTGTTTATAAATCAGAAAAGTGATTTAAGTATATCATTAACAGTGTATTATAAAAACTTAACCGATAACAATATTAAAACTCCCATCCATAATCAATTTTGCTTCTGTTAAATTTTCGGATCCTGGTATTTGTAAGCCTTTAATTTTGGCCGTTTGACCTTTGCTTAATAAATCATAAACCTGTTTATCGCTTAGTGATTTACCCAATATCTCAAATGGAATTTTAAAGCCACAAACTTTAAAATTAGCGCACCCATAAGCAGTGCTTCCTTTTTTCAATAATTGTGTTTTGCATTTTGGACAATGTAGTGCTTCAATAATTACGTCCTCTTTTGGCACTTTGGGTTTTGCTTCTTTCTTAGGCTTCTCTGTTTTTACTGTTTCATTCGACTCTGTCGCAATACTAATTGTTTTATGGTAAGCATTGGTTTTTACTTCTTTTGTGATGTCAATTACCATTTGAATAAGTTCCTGCTTAAAGGTCTCCATTTGATACTCTCCTTTTTCAATTAAACGCAGTTTTCGTTCCCAGTTCCCAGTCAGTTCCGGACTTTTCAACAATTCATTTTGAATGGTGTCAATTAAATCTACCCCAGTTTGTGTAGCGAAAATGTTTTTCTTTTTACGTTCTATATAATTTCTTCGAAACAAGGTTTCAATGATATTGGCACGCGTTGAAGGACGACCAATGCCATTGTCTTTCAGCATTTCACGTAATTCTTCATCGTCCACTTGTTTACCGGCAGTCTCCATTGCTCTTAACAAAGTAGCTTCGGTGTATGCTTTCGGTGGACTCGTTTTGCCATGATGAATCCGCGGTTCATGCGGTCCTGATTCTCCTTCCTCAAATAATGGCATTAGCCTTTCTTCCTCTTCTTTGTCTTCAGACTTTTCATTGGCATATACCACCTTCCAACCAGGTTCAAGAATTTGTTTACCTGTTGCTTTAAATTCAACTTGCCCAACAAGGCCTAAAACAGTGGTATTGGCAACCTTACATTCAGGATAAAAAACGGCGATAAAACGCTTAGCAATTAAGTCATAGACCCTTTTCTCCTCTACCCCTAAACCCGTAGGCAGTATATCTGTTGGAATAATGGCATGGTGATCGGTTACTTTTTTGTCATCGAATACCGTTTTTGATTTAGGTATTGGAAGTGCTAAAATTGGGGCAGTTAAAGTACTGTAATACTGCATACTTTTCAATACGCCCTCCATTTTAGGGTGTAAGTCTTCCGATAAATAGGTAGTATCAACACGAGGATAGGTGGTGAACTTTTTTTCGTATAAATTTTGAATATGTTTAAGGGTATCTTCAGCCGAATAGCCATATTTTTTATTGGCCTCGACTTGTAGAGCGGTTAAGTCAAACAACCTTGGATTTCCTTCTTTGCCTTCTTTTTTTTCAAAAGCGGTAACCACAAATTCATGTTGCAACAAATAAGACAATCCTTTTTGGGCCTTTTCGATAGCCTTAATTCTTTCGATTGTTGCTGTAAATTCAGTTTCTCTATAAATGGTTTTTAATTCCCAATATTCTTCTGAATTAAAGGCATTGATTTCTTTTTGGCGCTGAACAATCATGGCCAAAGTGGGCGTTTGTACCCTACCAATCGACAGTACCACCTTCCCTTGACCATATTTTTTTGTAAATAATCTTGTGGCATTCATGCCTAATAGCCAATCCCCAATCGCACGAGCACTTCCGGCAGCATATAAATTATTGTACTTGTCGCTTTCTTTCAAATGGTTAAATCCATCTTTAATGGCTTGTTCGGTGAGTGAAGAAATCCATAAACGTTTTACAGGTACGGTACATTTCGCTTTTAGCAATACCCAACGTTGAATTAATTCGCCTTCTTGGCCCGCATCCCCACAATTGATTACCTCTTTACAATGATTAACTAAATATTCAATTACTTTAAATTGTTTCTGAACTCCTCCATTATCAATTAATTTGATACCAAAATTTGGAGGAATCATTGGTAGGTCATCTAATCGCCAAGATTTCCATTGGTCATAATAATCGTGGGGTTCTTTAAGGGTGCAGAAATGTCCAAATGTCCAAGTTACTTGGTATCCATTGCCTTCATAATAGCCATCTTTGCGTTGTTTTGCTCCCAATACTTCCGCTATATCTTTGGCTACACTTGGTTTTTCGGCAATGCAAACTTTCATTATTAAAATGAGTTTAAGGGTATGATGATGAATAAAAAAACAACAAATGAATATGCAATTAACAATCGATATTCGAAAAATATGACCTTAGGAATATCATCATTTAGGTTGTTAAATGAGACTGTATTCACTATTTATAGCGCTTGATTACAAAAAAAATCCATAACAATACTGTTATGGATTTTTAAACTATAAGATGGAATGGAAATTAAAAGCCCATTTTATGACCACCTTCTTTCATTAAATTAGGTTGCGCTAAGGTTGGAACAACGTTCGCTTTTAATTTGATTTGAATATTTTTTGTTACCACATCGTTGGTTGAAACGGTGACCACATCTTCAATATCGCCCAAAGATTTTGGCGTGTATATTAAATCTAATACCGCAGATTCTTTTGGTTTAATCGTTTCTTTAGAAACGGTATGTGATACACATCCACAACCGGCAAGAATTCCTGAGATTTTTAATTCACTCATGCCAGTGTTGGTAACTTTAAACTTATAACTAACTTTTTGACCTTTTTCTAGCTTACCAAAATTATAGCTCATTTTTTCAAATAAAGCTTTAGGAGACGCTTTCTTTTGTGC
>JBIKPL010000435.1:0-2931 GCA_044357485.1 Cytophagales bacterium | reverse complement strand
CTTTTTCAAGTACCGTGTAAGAAGAATCTTTTTTAGTGATGGTGGTTTTTAACTCTACGGTTTCACCATAGAAATGGTCTCTTTCTGCCGTTAGTTTAGCAATTTCTTCGTCTTTTTGACGTAACATTACTTTGTAACCTTCAATATCTCCTTTGATTTTATTATACATTGCTTTAGCACTTGAAGCGCTTTTTAACAAGGTAATTTTATCTTTTTCTAATTGTCTAATTTGTTCTCCTAATCTTGAGGTATCACCACCTAAGCGGGCGATTTCATCATATCTTTTTTTCATCTCACCACCTAGAGAATCTAATTCTGCAGCCAATACTTTATTTTTGCCTTCAGCTTTTTCAATAAGTACTATCTTTTCCTTGATCTGCGTTTCTTTTTCGGTAGTTCTAAAATATTGGATAATGTTTATCGCTACTAAAATAATAATTATTCCAATGATTAGGCCTTTTTTACCACCTGCTTTTTCTGGAGTTTCTGGTGTTATATTTTCTGTCTCGCTCATAATGTTGGTCTAATTAGTTTCAATACATTTACTGTTGTTGCAAAAATAGAATTTTTCTGTGTAAATAAAATTATTATTATAATTAAATGCTTATATTTTTGTAAAAAACTTATTTCATGGAAAACTTATCGAAAGAATATTGGGAAAATAGATACGAAAGTGCTGATTTTCCTTGGGACATAGGTTATGTAAGCACTCCACTTAAAGTTTTTTTTGATCAATTAACCGACAAATCTATTCGGATTTTAATTCCTGGTGCTGGAAGTGCTTATGAAGCAGAATATTTGTATCAATGTGGTTTTATGAATGTATGTATCATTGATCTTGCGCCAGCGGCCATCGAACGTGTGAAAAATAGAATGCCTTTATTTCCTGCTCATCAACTTATTGTAGGGGATTTTTTTGACCATCACGAGCAATATGACTTAATAATTGAACAAACTTTTTTTTGTGCCTTAAACCCAGCCTTGCGTTCCAATTATGCCTTAAAAATGGCCCAATCCCTGAAAAATGGAGGGAAATTGGTTGGGTTATTATTCGATGCTACATTAAATTCAGACAAACCTCCTTTTGGGGGAAATAAAGAAGAATATATTTCGTATTTTGCAAACCATTTCGATTTTGTTCATTTTGAATTATGTTACAATTCAATTCCCGCAAGGGCCGGAAGAGAATTATTTATTGAATTAATTAAAAAATAATGATGCTTAATATTCCCAATTTAAAACACCTAGATTCAGGTAACTTCTTTTTAATGGCTGGTCCATGTGCTATTGAAGGCAGTGATATGGCACACGAAATTTGTGAAGTTATTCAAAAAATTACGGATGAATTAAAAATTCCTTTCATCTTTAAAGGGTCTTACCGCAAAGCCAATAGAACGAAACTAGATTCATTTACAGGCATTGGAGATGAAAAAGCATTGTTGGTGCACCAAGCCATTAGGGCAAAATACAAGGTGCCTTCGGTAACCGATATACACGAATCACATGAAGCGGCTTTGGCTGCTCCGTATGTGGATGTGCTTCAAATTCCAGCCTTTTTGTGTCGTCAAACTGATTTAATTGAAGCCGCTGCCAATACAGGGAAAACGGTAAATATTAAAAAAGGTCAATTTATGTCTGGAGAAGCCATGAAATTTGCTGTGGATAAAGTGAAATCATGTGGTAACGATAAGGTGATTTTGACCGATAGAGGAAATTCTTTTGGTTATGGTGATATGGTAGTTGATTTTAGAAATATTCCTGCTATGCGTGCACATGGTGTACCTGTGGTTATGGACATTACCCATTCCTTACAACAGCCTAATCAAATTTCTGGTGTTACTGGTGGTAAACCAGCCTTGATCGAAACCATTGCCAAAGCGGCCATTGCTACTGGGGCTGACGGCATTTTTATTGAAACACATCCTAACCCTTCGCTTGCTAAATCTGATGGTGCTAATATGTTGCCTTTAGACCAATTGAGAGGTTTGTTGGAAAAATTGGTGAAAATTAGGGAAGCGATTAAATAGTTTTGAGTGATTAGTGTTGAGTTTTTAGTATTTGTTTTTAATATTTAAGTTTTACTAAATATTCATAACTCAACACTCAACATTTAAAATTTCAACACGAAGTGTTGCTTCTCCTGGTTATTTCTAAAAAAGATGATTCCCAAATCGTATAAATCAATACTGATTGTGACCTCAGGCCTGGCCGATATTTCGTCCCAGGCTTTTTTCATCTCTGTTGACCAATAAATGTCATCGAAAACAAATATCGTATTTTCAGTTGCTTTTGCCAAGCAGCACTCAAAATATTGAATAGTTGGTTTGTATTGATGATTACCATCAAAAAACACTAAGTCTACACTAGATAGACTGTCTACAAGGGGTTGTAAGGTCTGATTGAAATTGCCTAAAATTGGGTAAATGTTTTTAGTTTTACTGAATTGGAATTGTTCTTTTGCAATCGCCATCACTTCTTCTGCACCTTCTAAGGTGTAAAGGCTTGATTTTGAGTTAGCCAAGGCCATGTAAATGGTGCTTACGCCAAGTGAAGTACCAATTTCAATAATATTTTTGGGCTCAAATTTATTTACCAGTTTAAATAAAAGTTCGCAGGTTTTCTTATTGGATAATGAACTATAAGCAATTGCTTTTATTTGCCTTTCTTTTTTGATATGGCCATTATTCCCTGCTCCTAAATCAGTTAATTGTATTGTTTTATCAGAAACGAGTAAGTTGTTTCTTAGTCTTTCAATAAAGTTGAAATGATAATATGTTTTTTGTTTTGAAATTTCAGAAACGTAGAGCTCATAAACAAATGGCGAATGTAAACCATGGGCGTTTCCTGCTTTTAAAATATATTTTAAATAAGAAATAACTCTGAAAAGTATACTCACGCCTTGGCTTCGTTAAATTGGTTGATGGAGCGCAT
>JBIKPL010000112.1:0-8164 GCA_044357485.1 Cytophagales bacterium | reverse complement strand
CGATGAGTGTTTCACCAACTGCTTTTACGTGTGCCAATGTGGGTGCCAATACCGTTACTTTAACCGTTACAGACGTGAATGGCAATGTGGCCAGCAATACGGCTGTGGTTACGGTGCTAGACAGTATTTCACCAGTAGTGCTTACGCAAAACGTGACCGTTTACCTTGACAACACTGGCAACGCAAGTATCACAGCGAGTCAAGTGGACAATGGTTCATCAGACAATTGCGGTATCGCTTCGATGAGTGTTTCACCTTATCTGTTTAATGATAATAATATAGGTGCCAATACAGTGATTTTGACTGTTGTAGATGTGAATGGGAATTTTGCAAGTAATCCTGCGATAGTTACCGTAGTGGATTCTTTCCCTCCTATTATCACGACACAAACGGACACCGTTTATCTTGATAGCACAGGCAATGTGGTTATTTATCCTTCAGATCTAGAGGATGGAGATTGTACTGTAGATTCATTAAGCATTAGTCCAAACACCTTTAATTGTTCAAATATTGGTGATAACATCGTGACTTTTGTTTGTACAGATAAGTATGGACGAGTTACTACGGTTACTGACATTGTTACTGTGTTGGATACTATTGTTCCTAAGGTGCATACAAAAAATATTTGTGTGTATTTAAACGGAGCCGGCAATGCCAGTATTACTGCTGCCGATGTTGATAGTGGTTCTACAGACAATTGTGGCATTGATACCATGACGGTTTCTCCGTCTGCTTTCTCATGTGCAAATATTGGTGTAAATAACGTGACTTTAACCGTTACCGATGTAAATGGGAATGTGTTGAGTAATACCGCAATCGTTACGGTTAAAGATACCATCCGTCCAACAATTATTTGCTGCGGAGATATTTTTGTAACAGCGAGTTGTCAATCTTGTAATTCCGTGGTAACCTGGAAAAAACCTAAAGCGTTTGACAATTGTGCCTTTACCGTTTCAAGCAATTACCATTCTGGAGATGTTTTCCCATTGGGTTGTACGGTGGTCACTTATATTGTAACTGATGCTGCTGGCAATAAAGACAGCTGTTCGTTTAAAGTCACTGTTAAATTGATGCCACTAACAGCTTCTGTGCTTGGGGAGAATATTTCTTGCCATGGCAAAAAAGATGGTAAAGCGACAGTTAGTGTAAGTGGCGGATGTTTGCCATATACCTATGTTTGGAGTACAATGCCTGTTCAAACCACTGCTGTAGCCACAGGTTTGGGGGCTGGCACTTATACTGTTAAAGTAAAAGATGCGAAAGGGCAAGTTGTTACTTTAATCGTAACAATCACAGAACCTGCTGTTTTAATCGCCAATGCTGGTCCTGACCAAACAATTTATTATGGATATGGTCCAAAATCTTGTGCTAATCTTTTAGGAACAGCAACAGGAGGAACACCTTCTTATGGTTTTGTTTGGAGTAATGGTGCTACAACTGCTGCTACCACCGTTTGTCCGATATCCACAACTACTTATAACCTGAGCGTTACAGATGCAAACGGTTGTAAAGCAAATGATCAACTAACCATTTGTGTAATGGATGTGCGATGCGATAAAGGAGGGAATGCAATAATAAAAGGCACCGGTCGTAAAGTAATGGTTTGTCACCATTCTGCCAATAACAAAACTGAAACAATTTGTGTTGACGCATCTGCTGTTCCTGCTCATTTAGCGCATGGCGATGAGTTAGGTGATTGTGGCGCAACCGTTTCTTGTACGTCTTCTGCTAGACTTGAGGAGAATGGTGTTCATCTTGATGACCATGCTGAAACCCTTAATCAACTTGCGAATGGCGTAGAGAGTCCACTTGTTGCATACCCTAATCCGTTTGCAAATACGACTACTTTGGCATTTACGGCAACAAGTTCAGAACAAACCCAAGTGGAAATTCTAGACTTGAATGGCAATGTGCTTATGCTAGTTTATTCAGGAAAAACGGAAGCCGGGCAACAATATGCTTTTGAAGTAGATGGCTCAAAATGGAATAGCTATATTTATATTGCTAGAATTATGAGCAATGGCATTAGCCAAAATGTTAAACTTGTCTTGAATAAATAGTGTTAGAAGGGTGTGTCATTGATTGAACGTCTTTAATATTAAGTGTACTATTTTTAGCTCGATTAGTTTGTGTTCGTGTCATCAATCGGTGACACGAATATTTTAACCACAGCTACTTATGCATCAGCATAGTGGCTGTGGTTTTTTGCTGTTTATTTTTTAATAAATCGTTCCATTACGGTGGTGTTGCCTGTTATCACTTGTAAAAAATACATGCCATTCATGAGTTGATGTGTGTCAATTTCTCCCGTATGGCTACTTACATTTGTAGTGCTAATGGTGTTGCCATTGACAGATAAGATATTGATGGTCGTGTTTTCCGTGATTGTATTTAGAGTATAATAAATGACTCCTTCTGTGCTCGGATTAGGGTAAATTGATACACTTGTTACCGTTTTTTCATCTGAAGAAATCACTTTTGAGTAAGTGAATACGCCATCTAAATCAACTTGTTTGATTCTGAAATATTGTGAGTTGTTTTGACTTGAAATAGTAGTTTCGTAATTTCTTAAGCTATTGGTATTTCCTTTTGATAAAACTTCTTTGGATTTTTCAAAGTGTATTCCGTCTGCTGAAGTTTCAATTTCAAATTTCTCATTGTTATATTCAAAGGAAACAATCCAAGTTAAGTTTGTTTGGCCATTTATTTTTTTTGCTTTAAAATCTACAAAATCTACAGGCAAAGGCGTAGCATTAAATTGTAACATTCTTCCATAGCCTGAATTTCCTATAAATAATTTTGAGGTTGATGAAACCGCTAATCCCGTTACGCCTGCCCACATGGTCGTAGCGGAGGCGGAACCTGCATAAGCCGTTAAGTTGGCTTGTCCAATAACACCATTGAAACTTACGGCAGTTCCGGTACCTCCATTTTTGGTATTGGCATTGTTGATGTACACGGTACGTCCGTTGTTGCTGTCATTGATGTATAGGGTGTTGTCAGAACCAACAGCAATGCCTATGGGCAAATCGAAAGTTGTAGCAGACCTTCCACCTGAAGCAGAAGTGAAGGATGTTTGTCCGTATACGGCGCTTGCATTATTGGTTCCTGTAGACAAAGTAGTCACATTGTCATACCTAACAATTCTTGAATTGTTCATGTCGGCGATATACAAACTGTTACCATTTAGGGCAATCCCCATAGGGGTTTTAAAATTTGAAATCGTAGTAGCCGCAACAGAGGCTGCAACAGTTAATTGGCCTATTACGGCATTGGCAATCGTACTTGAGCTAGGGTTATTAAACCTCATAATTCTGTTGTTACCTGGGTCAGCTACAAAAAGGATATTGTCTGATGTGATTGCCATATACCCTGCATTAGAAGTCGATTGACATGAAAACAAAGAAGATGGAGAGGAAACGGAGAAGTTAAAGCTGTTGTTGGCCGAAACACCTGCGCCTCTATTGGCACTCCCATTGGTAAAGTTGACTTGCCCTAAAACACCATCAAAAGCGGGACGGTTGGTTTTGTTATAGGCGGCATTGATGTACACAATACGGTTGTTGCCTCCATCTGCAATAAATAACCTACCTGTATTGTCTATCACCAATCCTGAAGGTCTTTTTAATAAAGTTTGTGTGGTACCGCTTGATGCAACCGTTCCAAAAGTAGCTTCAATTACAGGCGAACTGGCTAAGTTTCCAGCAGTCAACGCATAACGGTAAACAACATGGTTGCAATAATCTGACACATAAAGCTTATTGTTTGTTTCATCAATAGCAATGCCCGATGCGGTTAAGGAACCTACTGCGGTAAAGCTCCCTCCTGTACCTACAACTCCATAGGCTGCTTGGCCATTTGACCATTGTGCAAAACAGGTGTGATGTATGGTCATTGAGCATAAGCAAAACATCGCGTTGATAAGGAAATTTTTCATGGCCGTAACAGAAAATGGTGAATTGATTTAGTACTGCTAACGGCAGCTTAATTTTATCACTTCAATTATTCTATCATTGGTCAATTATTGACTTTAATTGGTTGCTTTTGCCTGATAAGTCAAGCTTGTATTTAAGCGAAATGGGGGTGTTTATTTAGGGAATTTGCTGAAAACGCAATATTGTACCGTAATTGCGTTGCCTATTAGGCAGTTATGTTTTTTTAACGCTGAAGCGTAGCGGTATACAGTATGCCATACAACTATTTTTTAGGCTCTATTTCAGGCAAATGGTGTTTTTGAAGTACGGTAAAAATGTTTGCCTATCGTCAATGAGGTCTAGTAAGCGAGCAAATGGTGATGCTAATTTTATCCATTGTGTGAATTTGAAGAAATTAAACAAACTAAAATTATAAAAAGAGGCTTATAGATAAACGACATAATATAAATTGAACTATCTATTTATATTTTTTCTATCTTGTACCCAATATTCAAATTGAAATTTATGATTTCTAAAAAGGTATCTTTTCTTTTCTTATGTGCTTGGCTATTGTTGCAAGCGACCACTTCTTTTTCGCAAGTTTTTGATCCGGTGAAATGGGAGTATGATTTAGTACCGAAACCACAAAAAGTGGGAGAGGAAGTCGAGTTGGTGTTGAAGGCTACGATTCAACCCGGTTGGCATTTGTATGCCAATGATTTTGACCCTAATTTAGGCCCTATTCTTACAAATATTAAATTAAGCCCCAATCCAAGTTTTAAAATCTTGGGTAAATTGCAATCTATTAAATCAAAACATGCTTTTGATGATGTTTGGGAAGGAGATGTTGCCACTTTTGACGGCAAGGGAGAGTTTCGTCAGAAAATTAAGGTGTTAAAAAGTGCCATCGAACTCAACGGAAACCTGCATTACCAAGCGTGTTCGACATCTTGTATCGATAAAGATTTGGAAATTGCATTAACCTATTCTTTAACAAAATCGCTTGATAGCGGCAAGAAGTCTGTTGACGAAGTAAGTCAAAATGAAATAATCGATAGCATTGGCACGTTGAAAACGACACCGATTAAGCAGGACGCGAGCGCCAAGAAAGCAGTGGCAGAAGAGCCTATTTGGTTGTTTATGTTGGTTGCTTTTTTATCGGGACTTACCGCTTTAATTACGCCCTGTGTTTTTCCAATGATTCCTATGACCGTTTCGTTTTTTACCCATTCTTTTAAGGATAGAAAAAAAGCGGTCTTGTATGCATCCGTTTATGGGGTTTCCATTGTGTTGATTTATACTTTCATCGGGACATTGTTCGCACTGATTTTTGGTGCCGATGCGGCAAATATTATCAGTACCCATTGGTTGCCTAACATGTTGTTTTTTGCCGTTTTCTTGCTCTTTGGGATGTCTTTTTTGGGAATGTTTGAAATAACTTTGCCCAGTTGGTTGGTCAATAAAGTAGACCAAGAATCAGAAAAAGGCGGTTTGTATGGGGTGTTTTTTATGGCACTGACCATTGTATTGGTGTCGTTTTCTTGCACGGGCCCCATTGCTGGAAGTTTATTGGTGCAAGCGGCTGGTGGCAATTTATTAAAACCTGCTTTGGGGATGTTTTCTTTTGGATTAGCCTTTGCCATTCCGTTTACCTTGTTTGCGTTTTTCCCTTCATGGCTAAAATCATTGCCAAAATCGGGCTCATGGCTCAATACTGTAAAAGTGTTTTTAGGTTTTGTAGAATTAGCATTGGCGTTTAAATTCTTCAGTATTGCTGACCAAGCGTATCATTGGAATGTGTTAGACCGAGATATTTATCTTGCCATCTTAATTGCCATTTGTATTGCTTTAGCCATGTACCTCATGGGGCGTTTACGGTTAGCCCATGATGCCGAAAATGAAACGGTAGGGGTGCCTAGGTTATTGGTAAGCTTGGCAGTATTGAGCTTTGGTATTTATTTGATTCCCGGATTGTTTGGCGCTCCCTTAAAGGCGTTGTCGGGCTATTTGCCGCCATTGTATACCCAAGAATTTATCCTAGGCAGTGTGCAAAATGCCACTGTTCCTGTCGCCAATGCTGTTTGTGAAAAACCGCTTTATGGTGAATTTTTGCACTCTCCTGAAGGAGTGAATGGCTATTTTGATTTGGCCCAAGCCCAAGCTTGTGCCAAGGCAAGTGGAAAACCTGTGTTTATAGACTTTACAGGGCATGGTTGTGTAAACTGTAGAGAAATGGAACAAAATGTATTTGCAAACGAGCAAATTAAAGCTAAATTCCAAAATGATTTTATTTTTGTTTCTTTGTATGCCGATGATAAAACGGAATTGCCTAAAGCGAAACAAATAATGGGTAGTGATGGGAAAATTAAAACTACTTTAGGTGATTATATAGCTGATTTACAATTAAGTAAATTTAATTCAAACGCAAGGCCTCAATATGTAATTATTGATGCTGCAGGTGAAATGTTAACGAAAGAAACAAGGTTTCACAACCTCGATCAAGAGGCTTTTGTCAAATTTTTAGACGAAGGGCTTTTCAACTTTAAGAATAAATAGTAGCTTTAATGTTACAAAATTGAAATTATGATTCACCCAATAGTTGTTTACGGAGATCCAATATTAAAAAAGGTAGCCGTTGAAATTGAAAAAGATAGTATAGATCTCATACAGTTGGTGGCAGACATGTACGAAACCATGTACGCAGCGAATGGGGTTGGAATTGCTGCTCCTCAGATAGGCAAAAGCATCAGGTTGTTTGTGATTGATGCCGAACCATTTGACAAAAAAAAATTAAAAGGATTTAAAAAAATATTTGTAAACCCTGTTATTATCCATCAAGAAGGTGAAAAATGGGCTTACGAAGAAGGGTGTTTGAGTATTCCTGGTATTCGTTACGACGTGCATCGTCATAGTAAAATTACCATCAAGTATTTTGATGAAAATTGGGTAGAATACACTGAGACGTATGAAGATTTAAAAGCACGTGTTATTCAACATGAATATGACCATATTGAAGGGGTTTTGTTCGTCGACCATTTGTCTTCTCTTAAAAAACAATTGATCAAAGGAAAACATGATGCCGATTATAGGGTGAAAACACCTATAGGGAAAAGATAATTTTTTAGTTTTGAGTGCTGAATGGTTGGTTTTAGTAAAAAAGACAGTGCGTTTGAGCGTCTAAAATTTAATTGCGTACACCTGAAATCTATAAGCTAATGTCTGAAACCTTTACGCAGTACTCAACTCCCAACAGGCAACTCGCAAGTAAGCTTCCACATGTTGGCACGACCATTTTTTCGGTGATGTCTCAATTGGCCAACGAACACAATGCAATCAATTTAGCACAGGGATTCCCTAATTTTCCGTGTTCGGAAAAGTTGGTTGATTTGGTTGCTTATTACATGAAATTGGGCTATAATCAATATGCGCCAATGCCAGGCGTGCCTGCTTTACGTGCACAAATTGCCAACAAAACGGCATTGCTTTATGGTCACCTTCCCGATAGCGATACAGAAATTACCATCACTTGTGGGGCTACAGAAGCTGTTTTTTCTACGATTACTGCTTGTGTCGAGGCTGGAGATGAAGTCATTATTTTTGAACCTGCCTTTGATATTTATGCTCCTGCGGTAGCGCTTTGTGGTGGTGTGGTGGTTCCTGTGGCTTTAAGCTTGCCTCATTATGCATTAGACCATGCTTTGTTAATCAAAAGCATTACTGCGCGTACCAAACTTATTATTCTAAATTCTCCTCATAACCCAAGTGGTGCCGTGTTGAGCCATGATGACATGTTGTTTTTGTCGCAGTTATTAAAAGGGACTTCTATATTGGTATTGAGCGATGAAGTGTATGAGCACATGGTATTTGATGGCAAAAAACATTGTTCGGCCCACGAATATCCTGAGCTAAGAAATCGTAGCTTCGTGGTGAGTTCTTTTGGGAAAACATTCCATACCACTGGCTGGCGAATGGGATATGTAATTGCACCTCAAAATTTAATGCTTGAATTCAGAAAAGTACATCAATTTGTGACCTTCAGTGCACATACGCCCACCCAATTTGCGTTGGCTGAATTCATGAAAGACGAAAAGGAATACTTATCCTTACCTGCTTTTTTTCAACACAAAAGAGATTTATTTCTAAAAGCAATGGCGCCATCTAAATTCAAGGCTGTGCCATGTGAAGGAACGTATTTTCAATTTTTATCGTATGAAGGGATGAGTACTTTAAGCGACATCGATTATGCCACT
>JBIKPL010000008.1:0-23948 GCA_044357485.1 Cytophagales bacterium | reverse complement strand
CTACAAATCAATTTCAAAAATATTTAACCTTAAAAATGAGGACATTATGTTTTTACGTATGTAAATTCACATTTTTACCTTTGAAAATTCATGTGATTTCTTTGAAAGTTTATATGAATTTAAGGGCTTACTGCAAGTTGGGTTAAATACTTGCCGTTTCGGCTTCTTTGGCTACCTTTTTAACCAAACCTTGCAATACTTTTCCTGGACCACATTCTACAAATAACGTAGCGCCATCGGCAAACATATTTTGTACCGTTTGTGTCCAACGAACAGGTGCGGTTAATTGCGCAATCAAGTTTCTTTTAATTTCCTCGGTATCAACAGAAGGTGCTGCATTTACATTTTGATAAATAGGACAACTTGGTTTACTAAAGGTAGTGTTATTGATGGCATCAGCCAATTCAATTCTTGCTGGCTCCATTAAAGGAGAATGGAAAGCACCACCTACTGGCAAAGGCAAAGCACGTTTTGCACCCGCCGCTTTCATCAATTCACAAGCCATTTCAATACCCTTGTTTGAGCCAGAAATCACCAATTGACCAGGACAATTATAATTAGCCGCCACCACTATTTCGTCAGTGATACTGGCACAGATTTCTTCCACTTTTGTATCTTCAAGTCCCAAAATAGCCGCCATGGTAGAAGGGTTGATTTCGCAGGCTTTTTGCATGGCCAATGCTCTTTTATACACCAAAGTTAGGCCATCTTCAAAAGACAAAACCCCATTGGCAACCAATGCTGAAAATTCGCCCAATGAATGTCCGGCTACCATTTCTGGTTTAAAATCTTCAGAAATTGCCGCAAGAATTACGGAATGCAAAAATATCGCTGGTTGGGTAACTTTGGTTTGTTTCAATTCTTCATCACTGCCATTGAACATAATTTCAGTAATATTGAATCCTAAAATTTCATTGGCTTTATCAAACAAAGCTTTTGCTTTTTCAGAACTTTCATAAAGGTCTTTTCCCATTCCTGAGAATTGAGAACCCTGACCAGGAAATACGTATGCTTTCATTTTTTTAGTTGTCAGTTAAGGGTTTACAGTTTTAATATACTAAAATATCAAGTAATCGTAGAGGATGTATTATTCTAGCCTCGCAAAATAATAAAAAAATAGCGACGAAGAAACACTTAGTTGGTAAAAAGCCCCAAACCACTGATGAGATTTGTATGAGTAATTTAAAATCAGCTATTTCACTAAATCTCATCACTAAAAACGCATCACTACAGTTACTCTTCCTTCATGATATAACCCATACCCACCATGGTATGAATAAGTTTTTTATCAAAGTCTTTGTCAATCTTTTTCCTCAAAAAATTAATATACACATCAATGACATTTGTGCCAGTATCAAATTTCAAGTCCCACACTTTTTCGGCAATATCAACCCGAGAAATCACTTTCCCCTTATTTCTTAAAAAATATTCGAGCAATGCAAATTCTTTAGCGGTGAGGTCAATTTTCTTCCCTCCTCTTTTGACCGATTTTTCATCTAAATCTAATTCCAGATCAAGAATAGACAATTTTTTACCTTTGGTAACGGTATCGCCAGCCCGTTTATGCAATGATTTTATACGGGCTAACAGCTCTCTAAACTCAAATGGCTTTACCAAATAATCATCGGCACCAGCATCGAAGCCTGTAATTTTATCGTCGGTGGTACCAAATGCGGTAAGCATCAAAATGGGCGTAACAATACCTTCTTCGCGAATAATTTTAGCCAAATCATAACCATTGATTTGAGGCATATTCACATCCATGATGATGACATCATAGAGGTTATAGAGCGCCAATCGTTTACCCATAGCCCCATCAAAAGCAACTTCAACTTCGTATGACTGCTCTTCTAAGCCTTTTTTGATAAAGGCGGCAACTTTAGCTTCATCTTCAACAAGTAAAATTTTCATACATTTATCATTTAACGATTATGGTATCGCGACTATACGTATAGCCCGCAAAAATACCAATGGCATTTCCCGACACATTTGATTTGATGGCAGAAGGTTGCACAAAAGGATTTCCGTTTGCCTTTTCAGCTTGTTTTACGGAGGTGGAAAAATCATAAAATTCTTTGCTTACATGGGCCAAGGTTACAATTAAGGTATCATTTCTATCAAATCTATCGGTCACATCCATGACCATGTTGGCGGTTTGTAAATTCACATCACTCCATAAATCGTCTGCATTTTTACCATCGCCAAACAAAGAGTTTCTGGTAACAATTAACCGATAATAATCTGTCGTAGCAGGATTGTCTTGAAATCGAACATGGATACTCACATTCCCTTTTTCGGCACTGCTGTAACTGGTGGTAATGGTGTCTATTTTAACAGGTTTCAACAAACTTGTTTGTGCTGTAATCACATTCCCATTTTCTTCTTCAATTCTTAAATGATAAAGGGTGTCGTAATGAAAAGGGGTAATACGATTTGCTTGGTATAAATACAATTTAGCAATAGTAGAATCGTAGGAAGGATTAAATTTTAGCGTATCAATTTTATCATGATAACTGATGGTAATCACCGCATTTTGCACAACCGGGTACAAAGAGTCAAAATAGCTGATGCTTTTTGTAAGAAAAATACGGTAAGGTTCCCCAGGTTCTAAATAGCACTCCACCATGGTTTTCTCTTCATAAGGAGGTAATTCCAAATCTATAACCTTGTTTAGCCTGCAACTTAACAAGCTAAAAACAGCCACAAAAACCAGTATTTGAGGGATAGTCATTAGAATTTAAAGTTATAAGTAAGCGTTGGAATAATCGGGAATAAAGAAGCCTGCTTGGCTACAAATTTGTAATTAGAGGCCGATTTTGTGCCTTTAGGTTCAAAATAAATAAAATAAGGATTTGCCCTGTTATAGACATTGTAAATGGCAAAAGTCAGGTCCGATTCGCCCCAACGGGGAGTAAATTTCCAGATAAAGGCAATATCCATTCTATGATAAGGATCCATCCTATAACTATTTCTAGGCATATATTCAGGAATGGCAATATTTACATTTGCACCGGGTACATTTTGCAACATTAACCTTCCTTGCGGCAAAGTTACCGCATTACCACTGCCATACACCCAAGTAAGCGAGAACACAAACCGTTTACTCATTTCATACATGCCGACTACATTAATATTATGTCGTTGGTCATAACGAGGGTTGAAAGTTTTCCCTTTGTTAATTTGATCAAATTGTCGCCAATTCCAGGAAAGGGTATAACTCATCCAACCCGTAAATTTGCCTTTTTTCTTTTCCACAAAAAATTCATTGCCATAAGCCCAGCCATCGCCAAACACAAACTCTTCTTCTAGTTTAGGGTTTGAAAATATTTGAGCTCCATCACGCAAATCCATTTGATTGTACATTCTTTTATAGTAAAACTCATAGCCGACATTGTATTTACCTTCCTTAAAACTCGCAGAAGGCCCAATGGCCACTTGATGTGCACTTTCAGGATTTACATATTTATTAGATGGATACCATACATCGGTTGGCAAGGTTCCACCAGAATTGCTTACCAAATGTACATATTGCATCATTCGGCTATAACTCGCCTTTACAGCGATATTAGATTTGAGTTTATACCGAATTGACAAACGAGGTTCGGGGGTTATGAAATAATAATTGTCTTCGGCTTTTTTTCTAAAACCTGACAATCGAAGTCCTGCATTCACTTTCCATTTTGGATGAAGGTCAAATTCATCGCCAAGGTAAACGCCAAAATCTTGGGCTTCCAATACACTTCCGGCTTCAAAATTCACGCTTCCGTCTTGGGTGCCCGATTGCAAACGGCCAACACTAAAATTGTGTTGTGTGAAATAGGCCCCGAACTTGATTTCATGTTTGTTGTTTGGGAAATATTCAAAATCTGTTTTAAAAGCCACATCATTGATATAGGAAGCCAAAGTATAATCATAAGAATCAAACTGTTGCTTAATAATATACTTGTAATTGGTAGTATAAAGACTGGTATTGCAAAACATTTTGGTACCAAACACATGGTTCCACCTTAAAGTACCAACGGTATTTCCCCAAATAAAATCAAAATTCGTTTTGGTTCGGTATTGAAAAGCATCTCTACCCATATAAAAACTTGCATACACCCTGTCTTTTTTCCCTAATTCATAATTGACTTTGGTATTCAAATCATAAAAATAATAATTGGGAATTATTTCATAATTGGGGTCATTGACATGCTGTTTGTTGATATAATTAATCACTGGCTCGATATACGTTCTGCGACCAGAAATAATAAAAGAAGACTTTCCTTTCTGAATTGGCCCTTCGACAGTTAACCTAGACGTAATCAAGCCAACACCACCGCTGGTGCCAAATTTATTTTTATTGCCTTCTTTTAATTTCACATCAATCACAGAAGACAATCGTCCACCATATTGTGCGGGGAAAGCCCCTTTGTACACTTCCGCTCCTTTTACAATATCAGGATTGAATATGCTAAAAAAACCAAACAGGTGATTGGCATTGTACACCGTTGACTCGTCAAGCAATATCAAATTCTGGTCTGGCCCACCACCTCTTACAAAAATACCCGTCACCCCTTCTCCCCCTGATTGTATGCCGGGTTTCATTTGCAACACTTTAATGATATCGACTTCCCCTAAAATGGGAGGTATTTTTTTGGCTTCCTCAATGGTAATTTCATTTTTACTCATTTGGGTCGTCTCTAAAAGCTGTGCACTTTTATTGCCAATTACCACCACTTCTTTCGTCTCTTTAATGATAGGGCTTAAAAAAATATCCTTTTTAAAATTCTTATTGTCGACTATAAACGTGTTAACAGAGGCCGTATACCCAACACTTGAAACCATAAGTTTAACCGTATCGTTTGGGGCAACATTAATCGCATAAAAACCATAAGCATTGGCCGTAACGCCTTTGGCAATGCCTTCGACTTGAACAACGGCACCAATCAAATCTTCGTTCGTTTCAATATCTTTTACAAAACCACTTATGGTTACCATATTTTGCGATTGTGCACAAAAATAGATCCCCATCAAAAATAAAGCTGAAAATATATGTTTAACTTTTTTCAATTGTACTATGCTATGTATTCCACTAATTGTTCTAATGCCATTCCCCTTGAACCTTTCAATAGGAAAACGGTATCTTTAAAAGAATGTTGTTGTAACCATTCTATGGCTTGAACTTTCGTTTCCAATTGTGTTACTCCAACACCCTGCAATTCGATTCCACAAAAAGCTTTGCCTAGGAGTAGGATGTGTTGAAAACCTTTGCTCATCGCAAGATTGGCAATTCTGGCATGCTCAAATGCCGACTGATTTCCCATTTCAAACATATCGCCCAACACCACTACTTTATTGGACGCTTTTATGGCCGACAAATTTTCAATCGCCACTTCCATTGACGAAGGGTTTGCATTATAAGCATCCAAAATAATTTTGTTGCTGTCTTTTATTATCACCTGAGACCTCATGTTTTGAGGAATATAAGCGGCGATGGCTTCGTTAGCCTTTGAAGAAGGTACGTCAAAATATTTCCCAATACATAAAGCGGTCGCAATATTATCAAGATTATAAGCCCCTGTTAAATGGGTTTTAATTACTTCCATTTTTTCGGTAGTAATTTCAAGATAAAAATCATTTTTACTTAAGTAGCAATGGTAATAATCTCCTTTGGCAGGATAGGTAATCACATGTGGCAACCGTGAGGCCATACGCATCAATAAAGCGTCTTTAGAGTTTACAAATGCAATGCCTTGGTGATGCAATAAATAATAAAACAGTTCACTGCTTCCTTGAGCAACCCCTTCAATGCTTCCGTAGCCTTCTAAATGATCTAAACCAATATTGGTAATGAAGCCATGAGAAGGAGCGGCAATTTTACATAGCAATTCAATTTCCCCAATATGATTGGCGCCTAATTCTATCACCGCCATTTCTATACTGCTATCAATAGACAACAATGTTAATGGTACCCCAATATGGTTATTTAAATTGCCTTGTGTACTGAACGTTTTATAATGCGTACTCAAAACACCATGAAGCAGTTCTTTCGTCGTTGTTTTCCCATTTGAACCCGTTACCGCAATAATAGGAATTTGAAGTTGCTGACGATGGTGATGGGCTAAATCTTGTAAACACGTCAACACATCCTCTACCAACAGGTATTGCGGTGACAACACAAATTCAGGTTCATCTACAACGGCATAACTTGCCCCATTCGCAATGGCGACACTGGCATATTTATTCCCGTTAAAACTTGGCCCTTTCAAGGCAAAAAACAAATTCCCAGCCGAGGTTTTTCTCGTATCGGTGCTTATTCCTGTACTTTTTAAGAAATGGTTATAAATAGATTGAAGCATAAATTAATGGTTGTATGGCAGTATTAATGTAGCAAGTTAATAAATTTGCGTGATGCTTCTATATTATTAAGCGCAAATTAGAAACAAGGCCGCAATGGTCTGCGCTTAATTGTAGCATGATTAAAAAATACAGCCAATATCAGCGTCTCATTCTCCTCTAAGACACCTCTTCGCTGCATAAAAAAACATGTTGGTTTACTACACTGAGATGAGAGCGCAAACAAGTTGAAAAACAAAGTACTAGGTCTTTATACCTAGGGCTATAGTTGTTTTTATTTCAAGGCATTATAGGTACATTGCCCAATATTAAGCAAAATAATACCCTATTTTTTCATAAGTTTTCATAATTTTAATACCTTTAGTATAGCATCATCATAGAAAGTTAAACATTTAACCCTATATTTAGTCAAACAACTTTCATTTCCTAATTGGCGTATAGCCTAATTGTTACAATTGTAATTTTATGGATATTTTCATTATTGAAGACGAGCCAATGGCATCAAAACTTTTGGCAAGATTAATCAAAGACATTGACCCTGACATAAATATTGTAGGAATGGCTGACAATGTCGTTTCTGCGATCAAATGGTTTCAAGAAAACAAACACCCTGATTTAATTTTCAGCGACATTGAATTGCTTGATGGTCAAAGTTTTGAAATATTTAATGCGATAGAAATTGCTTCCCCAGTAATATTCACCACTGCTTACCATGATTTTGCCCTAAAGGCTTTTAAAGTAAATAGCATTGATTATTTATTAAAACCGCTCAACAAAGTCGATATCAAAAAAGCATTAGACAAATACAAAGTCTTAAAAGAAAAAATGAGTATTAATGCGAATGCAGGGGATGTTATAAAAGGCTTAATAGAAACACTTAAAGCAGAGAAAAAAAGTTACAAATCAAGATTTTTGGTAAAGATGGGAGACCGATTGGTGTCGTTGACCAATGATCAAATTGCCTATTTTTATTCTGAAGACAAATTGGTTTTTGTACAAACCATTGAAAACAAAAAATATCCGGTTGATTTTTCTTTAGACGAATTAGAAACAACCATTGACCCGGCCTGTTTTTTCAGACTTAATCGTCAATTTATTGCGAACATCAATTCAATCATGTCTATTCATAGCTATTTTAATGGCAAGCTCAAACTGACGCTAAAGCCTGCTATTGAAAAAGAAATATTGGTAAGTAGAGAAAAGGCTTCCAATTTCAAAGATTGGCTAGACAGGTAACCCTATTAAACACCCGAATATTTTTTCCTCATTTCAATCTTTTGCTTCTCTCTCTCGACTAACAAATGAGAGAGTTTTAAGGCAATGTCTTCATCATTGATTAATTTAAACGCTTCTGTTGCTTTGCGTTCATCAATGTCATAGCGATACAAAATCGGAAAAATCTTATGGTGATTTGTTCTTAGTATTTTCAATATCGCCTTCGCAAAAACCTCAATAAGCTCTGCTTCTGAGCCTATTTTTTCTTTTCTAACCGAAAGGTCTGGTTTTATTTTCTCTAGTATTTGCAAATAATCATCCATGCTCATTTCTTTATTGCCTTTTACAAACCTAGCGATAATTTATTAGTCTTAAAATGATTTAACACTAACAATCTGCCATTTAAATCAAAAAGCAAGACATTCAAAAAACTCATGCCACTAACGGCGCTTTTGACAACAGCCCAATGTCGTTAACTTAGGGCTTGGATGAAGGCATTCGTACTGCCACAGAGATTTTGATTTTCATTGTTGTAGTGACACAAACTTATAACGTAACAACACTAAACGCCACCCCAAACGGCAGCACAAAAACCGAAAGAACAGCCAAATCAACCGAAAACAATACAAAAAGCAGTGTACGCAGCCATTAAAAATACTTTAGCAAAATCACGTTTTTAAGAAGAAGAAATTTAATATTTGCAAGCAACAAACACGTCTCAACCTCAGATATTTCATGACCACTTCCGATACTACAAAAAATAACCCCAAAATAATCAATGCTTGGTGTTTTTACGACTGGGCAAATTCCGCTTTTTCGTTGGTAATTATTTCAACCATTTTCCCTATTTATTTTGGCAGTGTGGTGGTCAATGCCAAAGGAGGAGACATCGTAAATTTCCTAGGGATTGAGATGAAAAACTCCGCTTTATTTTCATTTTCGATATCATTTTCATTTTTGATTACCGCTTTGCTAAGTCCATTTTTATCGGCCATAGCTGACTTTAGTGGTTACAAAAAAAGATTCATGCAGCTATTTAGTTATTTAGGCGCATGCTGTTGCGGTTTACTCTACTTCTTTGAAAGCGATACCATTGTGTTTGGGGTAATTTGTTTTATCATCGCCACGATTGGTTTTAGTGGCAGCATCGTATTTTACAATTCATACCTTCCAGATTTAGTTACCGATGACCAAATGGACAGGATTAGTGCCAAAGGATTTTCTTTTGGATACCTTGGGAGCGTGTTATTATTATTGGCAAATTTTACATTATTCCTATTCCCCAATTTTTATGGGGGCATAACTGGGGGCCAAGCGGCACGGCTCTCATTTTTAAGTGTGGGCATTTGGTGGTTTGTATTTGCACAATATTCCTTTTATTATTTACCCAATCCAGCAAGCAGAATTGGCAAAAAGAAAGCAAACTGGTTATTGGCAGGTTTTCATGAACTTCAAAAAGTAGCCGCTGAATTACAATCGCAACCTGTATTAAAAAAATATTTAATTGCCTTCTTATTTTATAGCATGGGCGTACAAACCGTGATGTATGTCGCCACCATATTCGGAGAAAAAGAATTGCATATCCCATCTGATGACCTAAAATTGGTGGTGTTAGTATTGCAATTGGTGGCAATAATTGGCGCATCTGTTTTTGCAAAAGTCTCAGCGGCCATAGGAAACATCAAAGCATTGATCATGATTGTATCGGTATGGATTTGCATTTGTTTTGGGGCTTATTTCGTAACCGGTGGCGGCCAATTTTTTATCTTAGCAGGTGTAGTAGGTTTTGTAATGGGAGGTGTGCAGTCTTTGTCTCGCTCCACTTATGCCAAACTTATTCCTGCAAATACAGTAGATACCACTTCCTATTTCAGTTTTTATGATATTGTAGAAAAGTTATCCATAGTATTGGGCACATTTAGTTACGGACTCATCGACCACATCACCCATAATATGCGCTATAGCACGGTAGCCTTAGCAATATATTTCATGATAGGACTACTACTTTTAAGTACAATAGTGAGAAGTAAACCACTTTTACCACAGCATTAATCCGCCTATGGCTATCGCATTTTACCGTTTAATAAAAATAAGATACCGTTCACACAAAATATATTGCTATGCTTATAGATTAACACTAAGTTTAGTTCACAAAATAGTTATGACAGAGATTACTATTGATTAAAAATATAGCAAGCAATTGCAATAAAAACAGGTTAAAGTTCAGGCTTTAATATTGTTGTGTGTGTGTGTTTTGGTTATGAAATAGGGCAACCCAAAAGTTGTCCTATTTTTTTTGCTAATAAAATATCACTCGATTATAGATCATTTCTTTTATTCACATATTTAACCTAATTTGTGGCATAAATTTTATTTTTTCTATACTTCAACAAACAACATGAAAACAAAATTTAAAAATTGGTTAATCAATCCGACAGACACTAAAGATTTAAATATTTTTGAAAAATCAAAGATTAATTTAACCATAGACTTTGCTTTCTATTATTTAATTTTTGGCATTTTCTCCATCATTATTTCATTTATCACAAGTGACCAAATCACCACAATCATTACCACTTTTTCCCTTTGCCTAAATTTAGTCGCCGTACATTCTATTCGATGGTCAAAGTCACATGCCATTGCTGCCAAAGTGCTCACCTTTAACATTGTAATGGGCGTAATTTTAGTATCATTTATCAATCATGCCGTAGTGGACATGATGCATGCGATACACATGTTATTGGCTATTTTATTGGCGTACTTTACGGTTGGCCGAAAATGGAGCATTTTACTGCTTGGAATTATGTCGTTATATTTATTCAGCCTCACTTTCCTTAAAACAACTGTTTATTTCAACCAAGTGGCCGTTTTGTTTAATCCATCATTTACAATTCAAAACATGTTGTTTGTTTCCCCATTTGTAACCTTGATCAATGCCATCATCATTATTACCATTCTTGATTTCAATCATAAAAACCAACAACAAATGTTAGCAATCGCTACAAATTCTAACCGCCTCAAAGAAGGCATACTGAGTGTTGTTGCCCATGACCTTACGAGCCCCATTGCAAACATTATTGTCATCAATGATTTCTTAAAAACCAATATTACGACGCCACAAAATGATGATGGAGAAAGTATTCCCTACATTGAAATGATTGACAGAATGTGTCAACAATCTTTATCAATCATTCATGATTTAGTAGATGTGGCCGAATTAGAATCGGCAAATATAAATTTAGAGAAAACACCAATACATTTGCCTAATTTTATTGCACATGCCATTACTTCTCAGCAAGCAAAAGCAGCTCAAAAAGACATCACCCTATCCTTTAAAAATCTGGGTGAATCAATTATGGTAAATATCAATACCGACAAATTTACCCGTGTCATCGATAACCTACTGACCAATGCCATAAAATTTACGCCATTAGGGGGTAAAATCAATATCGACATCAGTAAATCAAATACTAGTGCGCTCATTAAAATCGAGGACAACGGCATTGGTATTCCTTTACATTTACAAGAACTCATTTTTGATAAATTTACCACCGCAGGCAGAAGAGGTACCTCCGGAGAAAAATCACTTGGTCTTGGCATGTCTATTTGTAAAAAAATTGTAACACTACACCAAGGCAAAATTTGGTTTGAAAGCAAAGATAACAAAGGAACAACCTTCTTTATTGAATTACCATTGGTCGTTTAAAAAATCAAAAACCTTTCAAAATATTCTTATTTTTAAACTTCCACACCATCGCATTCTTTATGCGCGATGAAGAAAAGCACACGAAAATATTATAGCTGCCATTTCAAATTATGTTTGAGAAAAAATGCACTAATTTTTGGTACACAGCCACATGTGCTGTGTACCAAAAAAATTACCACTGGCTAGGATTTTTTCTCCATTGTGCCAAGGAGTCTAAATCTGTTTCTTGGATATAATTAGAAGCCACTGCTACGGTCAACATTTCATCATAATTGCTTAGACAATGTAAGGTAATACCTGCTGCCGCAAAATTATCATCGGCGACACTAAAACCATAGGTGAATATGGCGACCATTCCAAGCACTTCAATGTCTTGCGCAATAAGCGCTTCCGCCGCTTTCAAAGAACTACCACCAGTTGAAATCAAATCTTCTACTAAAACCACCTTTTGACCTGGCGTTACTTTACCCTCGATTTGATTGCCCATGCCATGTTCTTTGGCTTTAGGGCGCACATAAATAAACGGCAACCCTAACATATCAGCCACCAATGCACCTTGAGGAATACCTGCGGTAGCCACACCTGCTATCGCTTCAACATTGGGAAACGCGGCTTTAATTTTGGCAGCCAAACTTTCTTTGATAAAAGTTCTAAATGCAGGAAAAGAAAGCGTCACCCTATTGTCGCAATATATTGGCGAATTCCATCCTGAACTCCATTTGAATGGTTTTGAAGGACTTAACTTAATGGCTTCTGCTTGAAGTAACATGTTGGCTACTTCTGATGCTATGGATTTGATTTGTGACATTGTTCTTTTTTTAGCAAATAACCATTTTTATTTCTTTATTACCAATTTTTCTGCACCACCAATATATTAAATTTCTATCTTTGTAGAAATATTCCTCACCTAAACCTTATGCTAATGAAGTTTTTTATCAATGATAAACCTTTGAAGATTGTTGCATCGGAGAAAAAATTTGATAAAAACAAATACACGACCATTTTAACGGGCAAAGACGATGTGATGTCTCCAATGTTGGTGGGCGATTTATTGATTACAAATGCCTCAAATGTGCAGGTAACAACTATTTTAAGACTAATGGAAGTTAAGAAATTAAAAAAACTTAATTCTATTACCTTAACCGTTGATAACACCACAGAAATTGAGACGTTCATTAAAGACCAATTCAAAATTATTCGCGCAGCAGGTGGGCTAGTCAAAAAAGGTGATTTGTACTTAATGATTCATCGTTTAGGCACTTGGGATTTACCAAAAGGTAAACTTGAAAAAGACGAAAAATCAACAGAAGGCGGACTGAGGGAGGTAGAAGAAGAGTGTGGTATTAAAGTTGCCATCGACAAAAAAATAGGCTCCACTTGGCATACCTATATTCGCTTAGGAAAACGCATTTTAAAGAAAACCGATTGGTACCTGATGACATGTATTGACGACACCAATATGATGCCGCAAGAGGAAGAAGACATCGATGATGTACGCTGGATGACCTACGATGAAATTGCGTTGGCTTTAATTGATTCTTATGGTTCTATAAAAGACGTTTTCAGAAAATATGAGAAAAAAATAAAAGCCAAAACCAAATAATTTTATTGCCAATTATTTTTTGACATTGCTCCGCATCAACCCTTTTTAGCAATAGCACCAATTGCATTTCAGACTACAAACACTAAATGAGCCACTCAACATGGAAGAAATCAATTTATTTTTAACTGCTGTTCGCAATGCTTTTACGGATGATTCATTTCACAAAATTACCTTAAGCAAACCTAAAAAAAAGGACGATATTTTGGCAAATGTATATGTGCGTACAGTGATGTTAAAAAAAGACAAATCACTTTCGTTCACGTATAGATACAAAACCAACGACCAAACAAAAAATTACGATTTGGCAGCAGGAATTGAAGTACTCAGCCAACTGCTAGATACCCACTTTTTATCGGCTACATTGTTTACAAACGATGCCGATTACACCTTGTTGAGCAATCATAAAGGTCATGCCACCTTCCTTCAAAATAAAGCCAGTCAGCTTACCCAAAACGAGCAAGTGCATAACAGAGCAAAAGTAAAACGCAGTGCCGCAAATGATGCATATTTACAATTACTCGGCATCGCTAATGCTAAAGGAGAAATTATCCCAAGCATGGCCGATAAGTTTAGGCAAATCAACAAATACCTTGAAATCATTGAAAGTCACCTACATACCATTCCACTTCCCCCACAAATTCATATTGTAGACATGGGTTCTGGCAAAGGTTATTTGACATTTGCGTTGTATGATTACTTGAAAAACAAAAAAGGATTACAAGTCTCCATGGTGGGGATAGAATTAAGAACCGAATTGGTAGACTTTTGCAATGATGCCGCTGAAAAATGTGGGTTTGAACATTTACGTTTTGTTTGTGAGCGAATAGAACATTTCGATACCCCTCAAATTGACATCCTTATTGCTTTACATGCTTGTGATACCGCAACCGATGATGCCTTATTTAAAGCCATTGTTGCTAAAGCCAGTTTAATTGTATGTGCCCCATGTTGCCACAAGCAAATTAGACAACAAGTGAAAGGCAAAACACAACAAAGCGCATTGTTAAAATATGGCATTTTCAAAGAGCGTCAATTTGAAATGGTAACCGATACGTTAAGGGCATTGATTTTAGAAAAAAACCATTATTCAACCAATATTTTTGAATTTGTGTCCAATGAACATACCCGTAAAAACATCATGTTAATTGGAAGTAAATCGGCAGAGAAAAATAATGTAGCAGCCATTGATAAAAAAATAATGGAAATCAAAGCAACCTATCAAATCGAATTTCACTATTTAGAAAAGTTACTTTCCAATTAAAACCATTTATAAAGAGCATTTTTTTCGATGATAGGGTACCATGCAGGTTTTTTAACTATAAATCGATAAGCAAAGTTTAATTGAGCCGACAAAAATTGATTGTTTATGCTAATATCAGCATTGTTCCATTGACTAAAATCGTACATGGCCGACAAGAAGCACATTATCCGATCAGAATTATAACCTAGAGAACCCCTAAAATCGCCCCCTAAAGCGAGATAGCCTTTTTGAGCATCTGCACCACTCAAAAAAGCATAGTTCCTCCACTGACTCTCAAGGGCCAAAATAACAGTCGTATTCAAAAACATTTTTTTAAGAAAAACCAAATTACTACTAAACCCAATACCGGTCGACAATCCCCAAACCCCAACGTAGGTTAAGTTTTTCATTTTACTGTAATACGGGCTCACTTGAGCAGGGAAAAAAGTGGAATCAGTACTTAAATTATTATAGTAGATACCTGATGTTAAAACAGGCGACCAAGCCGATTTAAGTTGGCGATGGGTACTCGCATACGCTGATTTATAGGAAAACTTTTTGTGGTTATGGTAATAAAATGCCTTCATTTTGAAGCCATTAAATTGCATATTTTTTTTCTTAAAAAACTGGGTATTGTCATTAAAACCCAAGGTATAATTGGCAGTATTTTGTTCATAAAAACCTTTATAATGCCGATAAGACGACTCAAAAGCAATTTTATTTGTCCCTAAGGAAAAGGAAATGTTGGTGTTTTGAGATTTCCCCTTTCTAAAACTGTTGGCATTGGGAAAAGTATTGACCCCAATTGACAAACCAAATAGGTCATAATCAAAAGCAAGCCCAGTGAAGTTCTTGGATTGGGAGGCAAAATCAAGGGTTGTTAAATTGTTTTTGTCTGGAATTTCATCTTGTGAAAACTGAATAACATGTTCTCGAATCACCGATTGGTACAAGGTAACAACCAATTCTTTAGGATATTGCTGAAAAAAGCTGGTATCATGCTGCGCAATTCCTTTAGGGATAATACCAAGCAATAAAATGGTAATCAAAAACGCCTTATAAAATGGACTTAATAACAAGAGGGATAAATTTATTGTAACTATAATAATGTTACCCTTTCAGGGTTTTAATAGGCTTATATAATTTTTATCATCCCTTCGGGATGTTGTTTGTCACTATAATAATGTTACCCTTTCAGGGTTTTAATAGGCTTGTATAATTTTATGCTATAATAATATCATCCCTTCGGGATTATTGTTTGTCACTATAATAATGTTACCCTTTCAGGGTTTTAATAGGCTTGTATAATTTTATGCTATAATAATATCATCTCTTCGGGATTATTGTTTGTAACGACTCGGCCCTTTTAGTTCTGAAATATGACTTTGAAAACCAATTTAAAAAATCTGTTACAGCTACTTACTCATCAATTTGCCTTCATAGCAAGTTGCACATAATTAACAATATGTGTTTGCAAGTAATTACTAAGCCTGAGTTTTACAATTTATTTAGCGCTTAAAAAAATATTTTGGGTAGGTTAATTAGCATAACCTACCCAAAACTCATTATACTTCTAATGCGGCAACGCCAGGTAAAACTTTGCCTTCCATATATTCTAACAATGCACCACCTCCAGTGGAAACATAAGAAACATCATTACCAAAGCCAAGATTGTTGATTGCTGAAGCAGAATCACCGCCACCAATTAATGAAAATGCTCCTTTTGTAGTCGCCTCTTTTACTGCTTTCGCAATTTCAATGGTTCCTGTAGCAAAATTAGGGAATTCAAATACCCCCATTGGACCATTCCAAAGTATTGTTTTTGAATTTAAAATTGTTTCATTAAACAATTTAATACTTTCAGGACCAATGTCTAAACCTTCCCAAGAAGCAGGAATCTGACCTTTTGGAACGGTTTGACGGTTAGCATTATTAGAAAAATCATCTGCAATGACATTGTCAATTGGGAAAATCAAATTCACCCCTTTTGCTTTTGCTTTTGCAACGATATCACGCGCTAAATCTAATTTATCTAATTCACAAATAGATTTACCTATTTCACCACCTTCGGCTTTTGCAAAAGTGTACGACATGCCACCCCCAATAATGATATTGTCAACCGTATCTAACAAACGTTCGATTACTAAAATTTTATCAGAAATTTTTGCGCCACCCATTACAGCAGTGACCGGTTTTTCGCCTTGTTCCAATGCTTTTTTAGCATTTTCAAGCTCAGCCAACATCACATAACCACATACTTTATCTTTAAAGAATTTTGCAATAATGGCTGTTGAAGCATGGGCCCTGTGGGCAGTTCCAAAAGCATCCATCACCCATACATCGCCAAGTTTCGCTAATTTTTCAGCAAAAGCTTCATCACCTTTTTCTTCTTCTTTGTAAAATCTTAAATTTTCAAGCAATAACACTTCACCAGCTTTCAAATTTGCCGCTAATGTCGAAGCGCTTTCGCCAATACAATCATCCGCAAATTGTACGGTAACCTTTAATGCTTTACTTAAATAAGCAACAATATGCTTTAAAGAAGATTTCTCTTCAGGACCATTTTTAGGACGACCAAGATGAGACATTAAAATTACAGACCCACCATCAGTCAATATTTTATTAATAGTAGGAATAGCGGCTTTTAATCTCGTGTCATCACTAATTTCCAACTGAGCATTTAAAGGAACGTTAAAATCAACCCTAACCAATGCTTTTTTCCCACTAAAATTGTAATTATCAACTGTTTTCATAAATATATTTTTAATGATTGTTCTTCGATGAAGCGTATTTATTAATTATCGTAGCGACAAATATAAAAAAATCCTTACACCAATAAAGATGTAAGGATTATATTTATACTTTTTTTTTATACACCGACTATGCTTCGTCGTGTAACCATTGTTTTTTAGCCTGTAAATCTTCCAAAGACTCCCTAACATCTGGATCATCTACGCAACAATCCACAGGACATACGGCTGCACATTGAGGCTCCTCGTGAAAACCAGTACATTCCGTACATTTGTAAGGAACAATGTAATAAAACTCATCTGAAATAGGATCTTGTTTTGCAGTACCACTCACCACGGTGCCATCTTCAGATTCTACCTGTGTAAGTTTGGTGCCTTCCCCCCAAGTCCATTCAATACCACCTTCGTAGATGGCTGTATTAGGACATTCTGGTTCACAAGCCCCACAATTGATACATTCATCTGTGATAATTATAGCCATAATATATGAAACTTAGTTTGCTATTCTTTTATATGTTACTTTTGTTTGAAGAAAACAAAATTAGACAACATTTGTTTTCTGACAAAAGAATTAATAGTAATTTTAATCATTGAGTGAAGCAAGTAACTTAAAAAGTTGCAAATTTCAAAATCAAACTAAAAAGCAAAAACTACCTATTCATCAGCATTAAAGACTGTAAATCAGCGCTTATTGTCGTCATTGAAAATTTTAAGCGTACAAATATTCTTCATTAAATTAAATTATTTATTTAATTAATTACAATAAAAATGTTACTCGAACAACGAATTGGAGCATTCATCAAATTAAACCATTATTTACAAGAGGTAATAGCGGGGAATGAAAGTCAAGAAATCATAGATAACGCCATCCATTACAATACCTGGTTTACACCCTCAAATGTTAAAAAGTCTATCCTAGGACTGATTCAACTTACCGATGCAAGTGCCTTAAAAGAATGGGTAAGTAAATATTCAATTGCAGACAAACCTACAGGCATTAAAGTGGGTATCGTGATGGCAGGCAATATTCCAATGGTTGGCTTTCATGATTTATTGTCTGTTGTCATCAGTGGTCACACCGCCATGGTAAAAACAGCAAGCGATGACAAATATTTAATGATGCACCTCATTCAAAAGTTATATCAACTCGCTCCTGAAATCATACCATTGATAGAAGTAAGCGAAAGACTTAACCAAGCCAAAGCAATGATAGCAACAGGTAGCAATAACTCAAGTCGATATTTTGAGCAGTATTTTGCTAAAATGCCCAATATCATTAGAAGAAATAGAAATTCCGTAGCGGTAATCACAGGACAAGAAACCACAGCCGAATTGCAACAACTTGGCAACGATATTTTTGATTATTTTGGATTAGGCTGCAGAAATGTAGCCAAACTTTATGTACCAGAAGGCTATGTTTTCAACACCTTTTATGAAGCCATAGAGAAATTTGAGTATGTATTTGCACATCATAAATACAAAAACAACTACGATTACAATAAATCAGTATACCTCATCAACATGGCACCTCATTTAGACAATGGTTTCTTATTGTTGAAAGAAGACACGGCCATGATATCACCAATATCAGCGGTGTTTTATGAACACTACAAAAACGATGCGGACCTAACGTTAAAATTAAGCACACATGCCAACCAAATCCAATGTGTAGTAGGCGACAGAAACGATTTATTGGAGATGATTCCATACGGAGAGGCCCAACAACCTGGGCTGTTTGATTACGCAGATGGCGTAGATGTGCTCGAATTCCTTACAAGTATAAAATAAATTGAAATAAAAATAATTTTTTTTTCTAATATTACTAATTGATTAACAATACATTAAATCACAAAACAACCACGAATAATACAAGAGTTTAGTGATAAAATATAAAACGTATTGACAATATTTGATTTAATGTATTACCTTGCATTCGTGTTTTAATATAAAACCTTAGAAAAATGTCAGAAATAGCACAAAAAGTAAAAAACATCATTATCGACAAACTTGGTGTAGAAGAGTCAGAAGTATCTCCAGAAGCTAGCTTCACAAACGATCTGGGTGCAGATTCTCTTGATACAGTTGAATTGATTATGGAATTCGAAAAAGAATTCAACATTTCTATTCCAGACGATCAGGCTGAAAACATTTCAACTGTAGGTCAAGCAATTACTTATCTAGAAGCTAACGTAAAATAAGTAATACCACTTATTTTATATCCACATCATAATTCTTTTATGAATTTAAAGAGAGTTGTAGTCACTGGCCTTGGTGCCCTTACTCCGATAGGAAACAATGTACAGGAATACTGGCAAGGTTTATCTAACGGAGTGAGTGGCGCAGCCACTATTACCAATTTTGATCCAGCAAAGTTTAAAACTAAATTTGCTTGTGAAGTAAAAAACTTCAATGCGGAAAATTATTTTGACCGTAAAGAAGCCCGTAAAATGGACCCATTTACTCAGTTTGCTATGGTAGCAGCCGATGAAGCAATTGCGGATTCTGGCATTTTGCTGTCTAAGTACAATCCTGATCGTATTGGTGTTATTTTCGGTTCGGGAATAGGAGGCATTAAAGTGTTCCAAGATGAGGTTACCAATTTTGCAAAAGGCGATGGTACCCCAAAATTCAACCCTTTTTTTATTCCTAAAATGATTGTTGATATATGTGCTGGCCACATATCTATTAAACATGGTTTCAGAGGCCCTAATTTTGTTACCGTATCAGCTTGTGCTTCTTCTACGAATGCAATGATTGATGCGTTTAACTACATAAGATTAGGAAAAGCTGATGCTTTTGTAACAGGTGGAGCGGAAGCAGCGATTACAGAATCTGGAATTGGCGGGTTTAATGCCTTAAAAGCATTGTCTGAAAGAAATGATTCTCCTGAAACAGCTTCAAGACCTTTTGACAAAGACAGAGATGGCTTTGTAATGGGTGAAGGTGCAGGCTCATTAATTCTAGAAGAATACGAACACGCAAAAGCTAGGGGTGCCAAAATCTATGCAGAAATCATAGGTGGAGGGATGTCAGCAGATGGTTATCACATTACAGCACCACATCCAGAAGGATTGGGCGCTTTGAATGTAATGATTAATACCCTTGATGACGCAGGTCTTAAACCAACTGACATTGATTATATCAATGTACATGGTACCTCTACTCCGCTCGGAGACATAGGGGAGATTACTGCAGTACAACGATTGTTTGGAGAACACGCTTACAATATCAACATCAGCTCGACTAAATCGATGACTGGTCATTTATTAGGCGCTGCAGGAGCCATTGAGTCTATTGCTTCTATATTAGCAATGCAACATCAAATTGTTCCTCCTACCATTAACCACTTTACTGATGATGAAGTGTTTGACCCAAGATTGAATTTAACCTTCAACAAGGCTCAAGCACGTAAAATTGAAGTTGTAATGAGCAATACATTCGGCTTTGGTGGACACAACAGTTCAGTGATTTTCCGCAAAATTTAATTGCAACGATTTTGATTAGTTTTCTTAAAGGTTTATTTAAATTTAACCCAAAGAATAATCAAACGCAAAAGATTGAAGATGAATTGAGGTATATGATTGGGTATAAACCCAAAAATATACAGTTGTATTTTCTTGCCCTAAAACATAATTCTTATGGCCGAAATCAGGCGACTGATAACAGCCATGACAATAATGAAAGGTTAGAATATTTAGGCGATGCCGTTCTAGGCGCAATAGTCGCTGAATTCCTCTTTAAAAAATACCCCTATAAAGATGAAGGTTTTTTAACCGAAATCAGGTCGCGTATTGTTAAAAGGGAGTCTCTAAATGAATTAGGCCAAAAAATTGGACTAGACAAACTCATTAGGGTTGACAATACCCATAGACGAAATCCTGGATCTTTTAAATCTGCTAATGGCAATGCATTAGAAGCACTTTTAGGCGCCATTTATCTTGATAAAGGCTATAAACTAACGAAACACTTTGTACTTACTAAACTTATCGAAGCGCATATCGATATGAAAAGTTTGGTTGAAAATGACACTAATTTTAAAAGCCAACTTATTGAGTGGGCACAACGTCATGGCAAAGAACTCAATTTTGAAATCATTGAAGAAAAACCTATGACTGGCTACAAAATGTTTGTTGCTCAAGTCATAATTGACAGCGAAATTTTAGGCACTGGCACCGGACATTCCAAGAAAAAAGCAGAACAAGAAGCGGCTATGGAAGCCTTAAAAACAGTATTGAGTGCGTAGCCAAAGGCACACGTATTTGTACTTGCTGAAAAATTGCAATGAGAATGATTCATGTAGCAGTTTTCGTAAGCAAACTTTTGTGCTATTCAATTAATAAAAACTAGCCTAATGTGGTCTTGTCGTGATTCTCTTAGCGCCATAGTGTGCAATTTAAAGATTAATAGGTAAGCGAGTTTTTCAGAAGCCCAATTTAGGGGCTGAAAAACTCAATTCACATCATTTGTAAATCATTTTTAGCAAATACACTTAAAATTACTATGCTAAAATGGCCACTCCATTTAATTGAAATGATTGGCTAATTCGCTTTGCGTTAGCGGGAGAGGCTTTGTTTGAGCTCATTTTTCTTGTGGGTTGAGGTAATCTTTTAATACGCTATGATTTGACCACAAGAAAAATAGCGAGTGCCGATCACGCGACCGAAGGGAACGCCCTACGAAATGAATAGCTTATCTATGCTATTTAAATCAAACTAGTGCACCACTTTAATGAAATAAAAATCAAATACCCTTGCATTTAAACGGTTAAAGCAACAGCTTAAATCTCTAAAAATCAACATATAAACTGTTTTTCAGCCGCCCTATTTAATTTCGGTGTACTTTGCCTGAAATATTCAACACACTTAAATAAAAAATAGAATTTATTTTTTTCAACAAACCCTACTTAAAAATAACCGTCTTATGATCGCTCACAAACACCCGGTCATCAAACACTAACTTCAAGGCATCTGCCAACACAATTCGTTCCACTTCATGGCCAGCCTCTACCAAGGCATCAACGGAATAAGTATGGTCAATTGGCACAATTTTCTGGGTTAAAATTGGCCCTTCATCCAAATGGTTATTTACAAAATGCGCCGTCGCCCCTATCATTTTCACCCCACGTTCAAATGCTTGTCTATATGGATTAGCCCCAATAAATGCAGGCAAAAAAGAATGATGAATATTAATAATGCGTTCGGGATAATGAAGCACAAAATCGGCAGAAAGTATGCGCATAAACTTTGCTAATACTAAATAATCGGGGTTCAAGGTATTGCACAGCGCCAATACCTCCGATTCAAATGCTTCCTTCGTTTTATGTTGGTGTGTAATATGATAGAAAGGCACCTTAAACTTTTCGGTTAATTCACCCAACACTGCATGATTACCAATCACTGCTGAAATCGTTGCATTTAATTCTCCAAAATGATGTTTCAATAACAAGTCACTTAAACAATGGTATTCTTTCGTAGCCAATACGACTATGTTTTTTTTGGCTTTAATACTGATTTGAATTTGTGCATCATTGGGCAACTCTTCTTTTAATTTATTAAAGACAAGTGTCTTATTTATTTCTCCTGACAATTCTATTCGTGCAAAAAATTTACAAGTTTGCGGTTCTACAAACTCCCTCATTTCTATTATATTAACATCATTATAGAATAAGGTTGTGGTGATTTTTGATATTAAACCCTTGGCATCAGCACAAGTAATTAAGATAATATGGTTTTGCATAGGTACTAAAGTAAAAAAAAATAATTGAATATAAATGAAGCGGTTTGAAATATACTAAAGTTCAATACTAGCTAAAAGTAATATATAACAACGCTCTAAACACATTTCAGCGATGATTATAGGCCAACACTGCTAAATAATTTTTCTTGATTTTCGGTACTTGTAATTCTATAAAATCTAGAAACCAGCAAAATGGCAGAGGTAGATAAGCCAATCAATAAACCAATCCAAATACCTTTCACACCCATTTGGTAATAAAATCCTAACAAGTAGCCAACAGGTAAACCAATGCCCCAATAAGCAACGAGGGTAAATATAGTAGGAATATTCACATCAGAAACCCCACGCAGAATACCTAAACTCACCACTTGTAATCCATCTGAAATCTGGAAAAAACCAGCAATCATCAGCACAGATACCGCAACCGTAATTAAATTTTTATCGGTTTTATTGAACAAGAAAACCAATTGTTCGGTAAAGCCTAAAAAAATGGTCGCGGTAACCAACATACAGCATGCGGCTAAAATAAGGGCAGTATTTCCTGCTTGTTTTACTTTTACAATATCTCTTTCGCCAACGGCATTTCCAACCCTAATGGAACCTGCCACCGATATTCCTGTCGCTAACATGGTGGCGATGGCCGCCAATGAAATCCCAATTTGATGCGCAGCAGATTCTTCTACCCCTATCCTCCCAACAATAATCGCTGCGGCAGTAAAGGCTCCAATCTCAAAAAACAACTGCATTCCCGAAGGGATACCAATTTTAAACACCCTAATTGTTGACTTTAAAGTGCTAATGTTTGCACTTAAACTAGGCACATATTTCCTTAAATTGCCATTGGTTAATATGTAGCCGAACATTAATACGGCCATAATTGAACGGGCCGACATGGTGGCTATGCCAGAACCAATGATACCAAGTGTAGGACAATTTAAATGTCCATAAATCAATACCCAATTCAAGAGAACATTTACAGTGACGCCGATAATGGTAATATACACTGCCGCTTTGGTATAAGACAAACCATCACTAAATTGTTTAGCAGCCATAAATAGCATAAATGGTAAAGTAGAAAAAGATAAAAGACGTAGGTATTCTTTGGCAATGATTGTTACTTCTTGAGGATGGCCAAATATTTCAAAATTTTCAGCAATAATGAAAAGGGCTGCCGTTAGTACCAATGATAACAAAAAGGCAACCTCTACAGAGGTTCTGAATAAAATACCACATTGATCTTTGTCTTTCGCACCAGAAGCGGTCGCAACCATAGGTGCCACTGCAGAAAGGGTGCCCATTCCTAACACAATAAATAAAACATAAATGGCATTGGTAACACCTGCTGCAGCCAATGAAGTA
>JBIKPL010000111.1:0-8180 GCA_044357485.1 Cytophagales bacterium | reverse complement strand
CGTAAGTTTGCAAGATGCCAATGGCAGAATTCAAGTGTATGTTCGCAGAGATGATATTTGTCCTGATGAAGACAAAACCACTTATGATGTATTATTTAAAAAACATACGGCATTGGGTGATATTATCGGAATCACCGGATATGTATTTGTAACCAAAGTAGGAGAAATCTCTATTCATGCTACTTCTTTTAAAATGTTGAGCAAGTCATTGCGCCCTTTACCTACAGTAAAACGCGACGATGAAGGCAATGTTTTTGATGAAGTCACTGATCCTGAATTTAGGTACCGTCAACGTTATGTCGATTTAGTGGTGAATCCTCAGGTGAAAGAGGTATTTATAAAACGCACTAAAATCATGACCTCTTTGAGGAATACTTTTAATGCCAATGGATATTTGGAGGTGGAGACGCCTATTCTACAGCCTATTGCTGGAGGTGCAGCGGCTCGTCCATTTATGACGCATCACAATGCATTGGATATTCCATTGTATATGAGGGTGGCCAATGAATTGTATTTGAAAAGGTTGATTGTGGGTGGTTTTGATGGCGTATATGAATTTGCCAAAGACTTTAGAAATGAAGGCATGGATCGTACCCATAATCCTGAATTTACAGTAATGGAAATTTATGTGGCCTATAAAGACTACAACTGGATGATGGAATTTACCGAAAATATGCTTGAAAAAGTAGCCCTAGATTTATATGGTGACTCCAAAGTGCAAAGCGGAAATAATATCTTAGATTTTAAACCACCATTTAAACGTATCAGCATGTATGATTCTATCAAAGAATTTACAGGTATTGATATTGCTGACATGGATGAAGCAGGTTTGGTAAAAGTATGTGCCGACTTAGGCATTGAAACGACTCCTGCCATGGGCAAAGGAAAATTGATAGATGAAATATTTGGAGAAAAATGTGAAGGCAATTATATACAACCAACTTTTATCATTGACTATCCAATTGAAATGTCTCCCTTATGTAAAAAACATAGATCCAAAGCTGGTTTAGTGGAACGTTTTGAATTGATGGTAAATGGAAAAGAATTGGCCAATGCGTATTCTGAATTAAATGACCCTATCGATCAGCGTGCTCGTTTTGAAGACCAAATGAATTTGGCCGATAAAGGGGACGATGAAGCCATGTTGATTGACCAAGATTTCTTGCGTGCACTTGAATATGGCATGCCTCCAACCGCTGGTATGGGAATTGGTATTGATCGTTTAACCATGATCATGACCAACCAACCTTCTATTCAAGATGTATTGTTTTTTCCTCAAATGCGTCCTGAAAAATTCACGATTGTGAAAGCCAATGAATTGCAAGAAAAAGGTGTTCCCGAAGAATGGGTGCAAGTGTTAGGAAAAGTGGGTATTACTACCGCTGAACAATTGAGTCTTGCAAACCCAAACAAGCTTTTTAATGATGTTTGTGGCTTACGTAAAAAGCTTAAATTAGACCTTAAAAATCCTTCTATTGAAGAAGTGAAATCTTGGGTGGAAGCATAATATAGCTATTGTTTTAAATCGTGTTACGCAATATTTCGAATTGTTAAACACAATATTAAAATTGAATTTGAGTAATATTTATGGCGTCATTTTGTTGCTCCCTTTTAACAATATTGACTATAGTATCATGCAAAGTGAATCTGCTTATTTGATTCACTTTGCATTTTTTTTGCCTATATTTTTTTGCCTGCGATTAAAATCTTATGTTTTTTAAAACACCCATAAGCGGCCATTATCGGCTCTCATCATTCTGCTTACCAAGTTTATCATGCGAGCCCCAATTTGCATTAGTAACATTTCAATAACATTAAACAATCAATAGTAACGTTGAAATAATATTTGCTTAAAGTCATGCTTAAATGCTAAGTCTATTTTTGTGATAGAAATTAACTCTCTATTCAAACACAAAGTATTTAATCATTCACAATGAAAAAGGCATTGAAATCTCTGTTCATCATTTTGTCGGGTTTATTAATTAGTCAAGGTAAAATGGTTGCACAAACGACCATTCCTGCGCCAACATCAGTAGGGCCAATGGGTAAAATCAGTGGTAAAATTATTGACAAAGCCAATGCCGAAGCACTTATTGGCGTAATAGTTAAAGTAAAAGACCAAGTTAAAGGAGCTCAATCAGACGTAGAAGGGCATTTTACCTTGAAGCTACCCGTTGGGACTTATGACCTTACCCTTAGTTATATTTCCTATAAAACAGAAGTTGTTCAAAGTGTAGAAGTCAAAGAAGGTCAAGTAACCGAGCTTGATTTGACCATGGAAGAAAACATTACCCAAACAGAAGAAGTGGTGGTGATTGGTAAAGTACAGAAAGAAACAAACAATTTTTTATTGATAGAGCGTAAGAATTCGGCACAAGTATCTGACGGAATTTCATCTGAATTAATTAAAAAAACACCCGATAGAACTACCGGAGATGTGTTGAAACGGGTAACTGGTGCCAGTATTCAAGAAGGAAAATTTGCCATTATTAGAGGGATGAATGATCGTTACAATGCAGGGTATTTAAATGATGCTCCACTTCCAAGTACCGAATCGGATAGAAAAGCGTTTTCTTTTGATGTGATTCCAGCCAATTTAATCGACAATTTAGTAATTGTAAAAGCAGGCACACCCGATGTTACAGGCGATTTCGCAGGTGGTGTCATTCAAATCAGAACCAAAGCTATCCCTGATAAATTTACCCAATCTATCAATATTGGTGGTCAATACAATTCTATGGCTACCTTCAAGGAAGCGACAACTTTTAAACGATTTAAAGAAGATGTGTACGGCTTAGTTAACGATGACAGACGTTTGCCTGATGTTGGAAGTTTAGTGTATCAAAAAACATCTATTAAGGTTGGTAAAAGAAGAGTGACCAAAGAAAATATAGATTCTCTGTTGGTACCTGGTACTAAATTGTTTAACAACGATTGGTCAATGTCAAAATTAACCGCTTTGCCTAATGGCCGCTTTGCGTATTCTGTTGGTTTGCCTATCAAAGTATTTAAGAGAGATTTAGGCGTTGTAGCGGCGTTAACTTACGCAAATACAAGAGGTAAAAATTTAAATGAAATCAAATCATTTGATAACTCCAATGAAAATAAATTAGATAAAAGTTTTGTCGACAATGTGTATACACAAAACATCACTTCTGGTGCAATATTAAATTTGTCGTATAAATTAAATGATAAAAATTCTTTTGGCATCAGAAACTTCTACAACATCAATACCGATTTCTTTACCAACTTTAGAACGGGCTCTTTTGGTATGGCTTCAGATGGAGAATCAAAAGTGAAAAGTGTTGCCAATTGGATGACCTATAACAGACTCTACACCACACAACTGCATGGTGAACACGCGATTGGGAAAAATCCTGTCAAAATCAAATGGTATGTAAACAGGGCAAGTATTGTGAGAGAAATGCCAGATTATAAAATTGCCAATTATACCTCCTCTGTTGACAACCCTGACAAATATGGTTTATCTATTACCGATTATTTCAGAACAGGATGTGGTCGTTTTTTTTCTACGATGAACGAAGAATTGAAAAATGGAGAACTTAACCTGAGCAAACATTTTACCGTGTTGGGAATTAAAAACAATATTAAAGTGGGGATGTTTTTGCAAAAACGCCAACGTTCATTTACCTCTAGAACGTTTGTGTATGGAGGCTATTCTTTAGATACCACCAACAATCCTTTCATAGATCTTGGTGCTGATAACATTAAAAATCCTAAAGGGGTTTATTTGAAAGAAAAAACAGCCAACACAGATGCCTACGATGCGTCTTCTAATTTAATGGCTACTTATGCCATGTTAGACAATCAATTTGGGAAATTAAGGGCTGTTTATGGCGCCAGGTTAGAGAAGTTTGACCAAAGAATTACTTCTTATCAATTAGATGGAATCGCTTCTGTCGGCGGAGATTCTACCTATGCACCAGTGTACGATTGGTTGCCATCTTTGAATTTATCGTATGCTTTAACCGAAAAAACAAACCTAAGGGTTGCGGCTTATAAAACCCTTAATCGTCCAGAATTTAGAGAGTTGGCAAGTTTTGCGTTTTACAGATTTGATATTGACTCAGATCAGTTAGGTAAAAAGAACCTTACACGTGCGAAGATATTTAATACCGAGATGCGTGTAGAATATTTCCCAACGGCGGGTCAAGTAATTTCTGGGGGAGCTTTTTTTAAAAATGTAACCAACCCAATTGAAAACAAACTCGATTTAACACAAGTAACCAGAACTTTTGGTTTTAACAATGAAAAAGAAGCCAAAGTATATGGGGTTGAATTAGAGTTTAGAAAAAACTTAGCCTTCATCAAAGATGTTTCATTATTGCAAAACACTACGGTATACGCCAATTTGGCTTTAGTAAAATCGGTAGTTTCTTTTATTGATACTGCAACGGCGTATAACCGTCCTTTGCAAGGCCAATCTCCTTATATCATAAACACAGGGATAACGCATGAAAATGTGAATACGGGTTGGAGTTTTAGCGCTGCATTAAACCGTAATGGAAAAAGGTTGGCTTTTGTGGGTGCTAATCCAATTATTGCACCTTATAGGGCTGATGTATACGAACAACCTCGTACCGTGATTGATTTACAAGTAGCCAAAAATATTGGTAAGTTTAACCTTAAGGCTACATGGGGAGATATTCTTCACCAAGACCAACGTTTTATACAAGAAGGCCTAGCCATCAATACTAAAAAAGAAGTGGTGAGTTATAGCAATGAGTTGTTTAGGTATAAAATGCCTTGGACCTTAACATTGTCTGCTGGAGTAATGTTCTAAGCAATCAAATTGATGCTATTTATAATGTAAACCCATTATCAAAAGAAACCTAAATCTAATATTAAGCGAATGTAAACCATTCGCTTTTTTTAGTAATCACCAAGTAATATTGAGGTTGTTAATTTCATAATCTCTTAAAATTAAGACCACTTTTAATTTATATACCAACCGTACTTTTGTATCAAATCTAAATCAAGACAAAAACGATCATGAAAAAACCATTACTTACTTTATTAGGTGTTCTTGCATTATTTGCAGTGGAATCAAGTGCTCAAATTACAGACAAAACTGATTTTGTTGGCGCATTAAGTACTGACCCTGCTAAAGACTGGACCAAAACATGGACTAACTGGACTCCTGGCGCTACAGTATATCCAGATGTAACTGACATTACTACTTTTTGTGCTGCATCAGGTGGCGTGGTAACTATTTCAAGTGACATGACTTTAGATGCTTCTAAAGTTTATTTATTACAAAGCATTGTTTCTGTAGAATCAGGTGCAACTTTAACCATTCCAGCGGGTACTATTATCAGAGGTGAAGCAGATGTGCTTGGAGGTAATTATGCTTGTATTATTGTTTGTAAAGGAGGTAAAATCGTGGTGAACGGTACTGCTGATAAACCTGTTGTAATGACGTCAAATTATGATGGCGATCGTGCTCGTGGTGATTGGGGTGGGTTAGCGCTTTTTGGAGATGCTAAAAACAACCTTGGTACAGATGTTCAAATGGAAGGTTTCAATAAAATTACAGATTACAAAAGTGGTTTAGGTGGAAAACATGGTGGATCTAACGATAACGACAATTCTGGTTCTATTAGCTATTTAAGACTTGAATTTGGAGGAATTGCCTTAGATGTAAACAAAGAGATCAATGGCTTAACTTTTGGATCTATCGGTAACGCTACCTCAATTGATCATGTTCAGGTTTCTTATGCAAATGATGATTCGTATGAATGGTTTGGAGGAACCGTTAACTGTAAACACTTGATTGCTTTTGGCAGTACAGACGATGATTTTGATACGGATAATGGTTATTCTGGTCAAGTGCAATATGGTATTGGGTACAAAGTTCCTGATCAATTTGACTTGTCATGGAAAGCCGCATCTGGTGCTTCAACTTCCGAAGGTTTTGAATCAGATAATGATGCCAATGGTTCGGCGAACTTGCCATTGACGACTGCTGTATTCTCAAACATGACCATGGTGGGCCCTGTAAAGCCAGGTGGAACTTGGTCAAGTTTATATGTTGATCCAAACGATGTGGTAAATGATCAAAAATCAGCTTTCCGTAGAGGTGCACGTATCAGAAGAAATTCTCAACAATCAATTTTGAATTCTATTTTCTTAGGTTACAGAAACTTTGTAATGATTGACGGATCTGCTTCTATTGCTAATGCAGGTGTAGATGCGGTGCCACAAATCTTTAATGGTACGGTACAGTTTCAAGGAAATTATATCTCTAGTACTGCTGCGGCTTTAACGCCTTCATCGCTTACCGCTGATGGTTTAGTAGAAGTAGCGACTTCTGGTCCATTAACTGAATTGCACACTTGGATTTCAGCTTCTGACAATGCTAATGTAATCAATACGGGTTCTTATGCTGCAGGAGATGTATTGACCGAATTAAATGACTATTCAAAGTTAGACTTTAAACCAGTGGTAGCTTCTCCTGTGAACAACATGTCTCGTTGGACAAGTGCTAAAGTGTCGGTAACTGGCTTAAATGATGTAGCTTTCTTAAACAGTGAGTTTGCGGTTTATCCAAACCCTTCTTCAGGCGCAGTGAATGTAGCATTTGAATTAGTGGCTACTTCTCAAGTATCGATTGATGTTTTTGCTTTAACAGGTGAAAAAGTTGCAACTTTACATCAAGGGGTATTAGCGAAAGGAAAACAATTGTTCTCTTCTGCTTCTGCTTTAAATGCAGGTGTTTATGTTGTAAAAGTGTCTTCTGATAATGCTTCTGCTAGTGTTAAATTAGTAGTGGAATAACATTTTTTGTGTTAATATTTAAAAGCGCTTCACTATTTTAGTGGAGTGCTTTTTTTTGTTTTTAGCACTGCTTGTTTTCTTAATACAACATTGCTGTGATTAGCAATAATCTATTTAAGGGTGAAAAATAGTTAAATCTTTGGATTTTAGAATTTTAAGCTTTGTATTAGCCGTTTAAATGCAAGGGTATATGATTTTGTTTCATTAAAGTGTTGCACTAGTTTGATTTAAATGGCATAGTTAATCTATTCATTTCGTAGGGCGTTTCCGCCGCGGCGGATAGGTACTCGCTTTTTTCTTGTGGTCAAATTATAGCGTATTAAAAACTTCCTCAACCCACCACAAAAGCAGCGCTCAAACAAAGCCTATCCCGCTAACGCAAAGCGAATTAGCCAATCATTTCAATTAAATGGGTGGCCATTTTAGAATAATAATTTTAAGTACATCTTTACAAATCATGCAAATTTAGTTTTTCAGCAAGCACTATTCAATCCTCAAAATTTGGATACGGTAACTTAAGGCTTCGTGCGATTGACAAAACTAAAATCAATATTCCTTTTTACCTAATCGCGTATTCAAAAGCCCTTTAGCTTTTATAGAATAATAATTTTAAAATCTTCTCATTATTAAATCAAGACATTTACTAAATTACATTGAAAAGTATTTAGTAAAGTAAATTTCCCTGTCCACGATAATCGGAGTTAAAGTTTAAATGCTTAAAACCAATTTTATAAAACGCTTATTTATTGTCCTACTTATTGTTGTACTTGTTTTGGTTCGACAAGAAGCAGGCTTTATGAGTATTTGTGGCACAACGCTTACGCCCGAACAAATCAATTATGAACTTCAACATGTGGTACAGCAGTCTCCTGTGCTAAAAAAATTAGATTATAAAACGATATTAGCGGTGCGTGTTTTTATTGTAAGCAACAGTGAAGGGGTAAATGCAATCACTGAAGAACAAGTACAAACTGCCTTACAACGCTTGAATAAAGATTTTTCGCCAATTCGTTTGGGGTTTGAAGCCTGTGCAATTACTTACCTGAGTAGTGATAAATTGTATTCTTATGATATCGCTGAAGAAGCTTTATTGTCACACTACCTTCATCCCAATAGTATTAATTTATTTTTTGTACATGATATTGTGTTAAATGAACCCGGTAATGCTTGTGGGTATACCTATTATCCTATCCATAAAAAAGATTTTGTGGTATTGAAGGGGGAGTGTTGTATTAATAATTCTACAATGAGCCATGAAATGGGGCACTTTTTGGGCCTATACCACACCCATGAAAAAGGATTTGGACAAGAATTGGTAGACGAATCAAATTGTTTTAAAGCAGGCGATTTGTTGTGTGACACGCCTGCCGATCCAGGTTTGC
>JBIKPL010000434.1:0-2940 GCA_044357485.1 Cytophagales bacterium | reverse complement strand
CTACAGCAGTAAGGTCAGCCTGCATTTGATTGGCATTGAGTATACCGGTAAGATGTATATAAATGGGCTTGTTGGAAGTATTAATGATTTCAATTTCACATGTTTGTTTATGTGGGGCTTTGAATATTTTTGCTAGGAAATCATAAAAACTTTGGCGCGTATCTTCTTGTACGAAATAACTTAATTGACTTAGCAATAGTTGAGACTTACTTTTACCTAAAAGTTGGGCACCTGCTTGATTGAGCTCAATTATTTTTCCGTTAGAAGTGACCGTGAAATAACCAATAGGAGCAAAATTATAGAGATTAGTGTATTTTTGAGCAATATCTTGTGCTTCAATTTTAGCCTGTAATAAGGCTTCATTTTGCATTTCTAATTCAATTTTATGAACTTCAAGTTCATGAATTAGTTTAATGGTATCTGTTTCAGTATTGTTTGTATTAAAAAAATCAGGGTTGTTTTCAGAAAAAAATTCTGCCTGATGTCTAAGGACATTATCTGCTGAGTTTAAAATTACACCTTTCATTATCGTAGATTTTGATTTAAGTTTTCATTGCATTTTTTTGTGCGATTGAAATTTGTTTTTTTTTGTTTTATTTTGAGGGGTTTTGCAATGCATCGTACGCTGTTTTTAATTCTAATTCCGTTTTTTTTGCGTTTGAAATATCTGAAAATGTAATTACTAAACCATCAATTCTTTCCTCTAAAGTTCTATAGGGCATAATTCTTATTTTAAACCATCTATTATCGTTGGTGATGATTTCGGTTTCAATAGGAATTAAAGTACGAATCACTTGATTGGCATGGTCAGCTATCTCGGGATACTTTAAGTTATTTACTAATTCGGTAAAAGGACGACCGATATCAATATTGCGTAATTTAAAAATGTGTGTAACCTGATCCGTAAATCGTCTAACATTGAGTGATTTATCTAGAAATAAGGTGGCAATTTCTGTACTGTTTAATAGATTTTTCATGTCGTTATTGGCCATTTCTAAATCTGATACCTTGCTTTGCAATTCCGTATTTACCGTCTGTAACTCTTCATTTAAACTTTGTAATTCTTCTTTAGAAGTGGTCAATTCTTCATTGGTTGATTGCAACTCTTCATTGGTTGATTGCAATTCTTCATTCGCTGATTTTAACTCTTCTTGAGAGGATTGCATTTCTTCTCTTGTGCTCCTTAGTTCGTCATAAGTGCGTTTTAATTCTAATTCAAATTCAATTTGTTGGTTACTTAGTTGATGGTTAGTGGTTTGTGGGTCTATAATGAAGTGGTCAACAAAGTCTGGAAGGTCTGTAAATACAATGAGATACATTCCTTTAAGTGTTAAGGGTTTCTCCAACATTTGTACCGTTAAGTTGATATAGTGACTTTCTCCATTATTGCCAATTTTTAGGTTTTTAATGGTTATAGGGCTATTGCTCTGGGAGGCTTGTCGAAAAATGGTAGGTAAAACTTCATTTATACCTTCTCTGGCCATGGTGTATATGTTCCAATTGGCACTACCCGCCTTGGGTTCTAAGTATTTTCCCGTTCGGCCAACGATATAAATAATGTCTCCTTTTTGATTGGTAAGTACACTTGCAGGTGCAAATTGTTGTAGTAGTACTTGGTCGGTTAATGACTGAATACTGTCATTGTTTTTTGGAATCATATTTGAATTATTTTTACTTGGAGAAGCCGCAAATAACAAGTCTCCGGAGATTTTATCAAGGTTTGATGTTTGGGTAAGATTATTACGTTGATAAATTTTTAATCTTGCATCAATAATTTCGAAATCTTCATTATGGTTACCAATCGTTTCAGCACTTCCTAATACGAGTATTCCTCCTACATTTAAACTGTAATTATACAGTGCAATTAGTTTTTCTTGTAATTTAGCTTCCATATAAATGAGCATATTTCTACACATCATAATGTCGAGCTTGGTAAATGGAGGGTCTTTAATGGTGTTGTGAGGAGCAAATACAACCATCTCACGAATTGTTGAATTTATTTTGTACTCATTTACTTCCGAGTTAAAATATTTGTTTAGTAGTGCTGAAGAAATTTCTTCCGTGATAGTCGCATTAAAAAATCCTTTTCTTGCTTTTTCTATGGCATCTTGGTCGAGGTCGGTAGCAAATATTTGCACATTTCTGTGTGCTTCTAGCGGCATTGATTCCATTACTTCTTTAAATGTAATCGCCAAAGAATAGGCTTCTTCGCCTGTGGAACAGCCTGAAATCCAGGCTCTAATGGTTTGGTCTGCTGGTTTATTTTGAATGATTGAAGGGATAATTTTATTTTTCAACATTTCCCAAACCAATTTGTCTCTGAAAAATGACGTCACGCCTATCAGTAATTCTTTAAATAGAATTTCAGTTTCAATAGGGTTGTCATGTAAAAATTGAACGTATTCGCTTGTGTTATTCAGGTGATGTACGTTTACACGGCGTTCAATTCGTCTAAATAGGGTAGATTTTTTATACATTGAAAAGTCATTGCCAGTCTGTACTTTTAGCATTTCAATGATTTGATTAATGTCTTTTTTGCTATAAAAATTGTCTGGTTGGTTTGCTTTGGTTTTATGGTCAAAGTGTAGCAATGAAAGTAGTTTTTCAGGTAAATTGACTACTGGAGCAATAATATCTGCATGAACGGATTTTGTAACATTTATGGGCATGCTATTAAATTTAGCATCTTCCGGATCTTGTACCAATATAAATCCTTTGTTGTTTTTGATTGATTTAGCCCCTTCTGTTCCGTCATTTCCCATACCTGACAGTATGATGCCAATACTTTGCTCTTTTTTTTCTAAAGCCAAAGAATGGAAGAATTGGTCAATAGGAAGGTGTAAGCCTGTATTGATTTTTAATAATTGCAAAACTCCATTAACAATGGTCATGCTCTTGTTTGGTGGTATCACATATACGTGATTGGGGGCTACTTTTACT
>JBIKPL010000433.1:0-2947 GCA_044357485.1 Cytophagales bacterium | reverse complement strand
GGGTAACTCTTCTTTTATATTCGGTTAATGAATTGCAGTACAGCATTTTAGTTGTGAGTGTTGAGTGATGAGTTTTTAGTATGATTCGTGAGGAACAATTATTAGATAGTTTTCGGAAAACAGTTTTTAGTTTTTAGTATTAAAAGATAGATATACTTTGTTATTCAAAACTAAACACCGAAAGCTTAAATATCTCCCAATTGAGGTCTGATTACTATTTCTTCTATGACCGAATGATTGGAGAGCGAATAAGCACCAAAGATGGTTTCTGCAATGTCTTCGGATTTCACAAAACGATCGGGAGGAAGATTGACGCCATCCCAACTTGCCGTAAGTGTAGGGCCGGGTAAAATAGCCGTCACCCTGATGTTATGTTCTTTCATTTCTTCACGAAGCACTTTGGTCATGCCATAAAGCGCATATTTAGAAATACAATACGATCCGCCATTCACATAAGGTATAATGCTTGCGGTAGAACAAATATTGAAAATATATCCTTCTTGTAGGGCAATCATGTCTTTCACCAAACTTCTTGTTAAATGATAAGCGCTATATAAATTGGTATTGATCATGTTTTCTAACACCCCTTCTGCTTCTGAATGAATTTGACCAGGAGCAAAAAAACCAGTATTATTGACCAATACATCAACCTTTCTGTTTAAACTTTTAACATAAGTAGCGAAAGCCGAAACCCCCTCTTTGGTGGACAGATCGGCTGCAAGGGTATAAATTTTGGCTTCTGGCCTCAGTTCTACTAAATCTTCTTCGAGTAATTTTAAACCAAATTCGCTTCTTGCACAGCTTACCACATCAAAACCGTGACGAACAAACTTATGAATAATCGCCTTGCCAATACCTCTACTGCCACCGGTTACCACTATTAATTTCTTTGAAGAAGGAGGCATATTTCTTTAATGTTGACTAATTAAATTGAAAACGTATGTTTTAGCGAAACCCATTGACCATAACTTGACCATAAGACGACCACTTAAACAAAATTTTATTTACAAATATAATCAATCAATGAGCATAATAAAGTTTTTGATTTGTAATTTAGCAGCTTAAATAAAATAATTACAATGATTGCGAATGCAGGCCATTTCTTGCTATTTCTTGCTAAGTTATTCAGTAACAGAGAGAAATTTCGTGTTTATGCACAATTAATCTTAGATGAATGTGTTTTAATTGGGGTTGATTCAATCTTTATAGTAGTCATTATTTCTACTTTTATTGGAGGAGTTACCGCTATTCAAACCGCTCACAGTCTTACAAGCCCCTTTGTACCACTCTATATCATTGGGGTGATTTGTCGCGACATGACAGTTTTAGAACTGGCCCCTACCTTTACCGGTGTAATTTTAGCGGGCAAAATAGGGTCGAGTATCGCTGGCAATATTGGCACCATGCGCATTACCGAACAAATTGACGCTTTAGAAGTAATGGGTATCAATTCTGCTTCGTATTTGGTGCTGCCAAAAATTATTGCCGGAATGATTATGTTTCCTTTATTAACCATTGTGGCAGGTTTTTTATCATTGTATGGTGGCTATTTAGCAAGTGTACTGACAGGAATTTTAAAAAGCGATGAATATGTGTATGGAATAAGATTTCAATTTGAATCTGAAAATGTATTGTTCGCCTTAATCAAAGCACTCATATTTGGCTTTTTAATCACCTCCATTTCCGCATACCAAGGTTATATCACCAAAGGAGGCTCTTTGGAAGTCGGAAAAGCAAGTACCAATGCGGTAACCAACAGTTGTATTGCCGTGCTAATTGCTGACTATGTTGTTGCCCAACTATTAATGAGCTAATCAAACCAGTATCCACTTCCATTTCGAAAAGCCATTATGATTGAAATCACGAACATATCTAAAAGTTTTAAGACCAAACAAGTACTCATTGACGTAAGCGCCAAATTTGAAAAAGGAAAAACAAACCTTATTATTGGCGCCAGCGGAACAGGCAAAAGTGTACTTTTAAAAAACATTGTTGGCTTAATGCAACCCGACACCGGCTTTATTCAATATGATGGCAGAACTTTTAACGAAGGTGCTTCAGACATTGTAAAAAGCATTAGACGAGAAATGGGGATGCTATTTCAAGGAAGCGCCCTTTTTGATTCTAAAAATGTAGAAGAAAACATTAAATTCCCTTTAGATTTATTAACCCAAACCACCGAAGAAGAGAAACTTGACAGGGTTAATTTTTGCCTTCAACGTGTGGGATTAGAAAATGTAAACAAACTTTTCCCATCAGAACTTTCAGGTGGTATGAAAAAAAGGGTTGGCATTGCCAGGGCTATTGTACTGAACCCCAAATACTTATTTTGCGATGAACCCAACTCTGGTTTAGACCCTCAAACCTCTATCAGAATTGACAACCTTATCAAAGAAATTACAGACGAATACAATACCACCACTGTAGTGGTAACCCATGACATGAACTCTGTAATGGAAATTGGAGAGAAAATTATGTTTATGTACAAAGGACGTAAACTTTGGGAAGGCGATAATGTATCCATCTTAAATTCTGGTGTGCTTGAACTCGATAACTTCATATTTGCCAACAAATTAATGCGGGACTTAAGGGCTAAAATGAGCTAAATCAACTCATTATATTTAAGGTACTGTTTATTTAAAGGCCTACATAAAAAATGGTTAATTGCTCAATCAATTGCAATACGAATTACACCAAACCTTATAGCTCTAATTAGGGGCTGCTGAAAAATAGTTTATTTGTTAATTTTTAGAGATTTAATCTGTTGACTTAACCGTTTAAATGCAAGGGTATTTGATTTTATTTCATTAAAGTAGTGCACTAGTTTGATTTAAATAACATAGATAAGCTATTCATTTCGTAGGGCGTTCCCTTCGGTCGCGTGATCGGCACTCGCTATTTTTCTTGTGGTAAAATCATAGCGTATTAAAAGATTACCTCAACCCAC
>JBIKPL010000432.1:0-2955 GCA_044357485.1 Cytophagales bacterium | reverse complement strand
TACCCGATACTTGATGTACCTCCAAAAATATGAAAAACTTCTCCATAAGGAATATACATAATTTTATAACCAATTTTTTTGAAATTCCAACACCAAAGCATATCCTCACAATACATAAAAAAGTCATCGTTCAATTTTTGATTAGGAATCTGTTTTAACAAATATTTAGGAAACATGAAAAATGCTCCCCAAGTCCAGTCAATTTCCAATTCCGTTTTATAATCAAAAAATCCACCCATTAACAACCGTTCACCAATTTTTGGAAAAAATTTCTGAAACCTAAGCAATTCAAGTATGTTCCAAATAATATTTGGAAAACGTTGGGCTACAGATTGTGTTCTTCCGTCTTCGAATATCAATTTTGTTGTAACAACGGCAACATCTGAATGGTTTTTTAAATAATTTACACATATTGATATTGCATCGTTTACCAATTCTGTATCGCTATTTAATAAAAGTATGTATTCTCCTTGAGCTACTGCAATTCCTAAATTGTTTCCTTTTGAAAAACCAACATTTTCAGGACTGCTAATTAATTTAATTGCAGGGAATTTTTCTGAAAAAATATTGGGATTACATTCCTGACTGGCATTGTCAACTAAAATGATTTCGAAATCAATACCAATGCATTTTTGATATACACTCTCTATACAATTACAAGTTAATTGAAAGGTATTATAATTCACGATGATGATAGAGACCGAGCTTACCATTGGATATTAAAAATTTGTAGTAATTTAGAAATCACCCTTGAATTTTGAAGTTTTATTTTCAATGGGGAATAAGTTTTTAGTTGTTCAAAACTGTTTTTATTGTTTTGGATTAATTCATCCATCGAATTGCCTTCTATCGGAACCAATTCATGCCAAGCATTTCCACTGATGGGGTGAAAATCAAGAAGTTTTTTGTAATTATGGCCATTCAATGATTTCCATTTCTCAAAAAATGCTTGCACATCAAAATCTTTATTGTGTCCCCAATTACTTATTTTTTGCTGAATTTCATGCTCTTGTCTTGCCCAAGATTGATGAATTATAGGTGACTCAAACTTATAATTAAAATAACCATTTCTTCTGCCAAACTCATAATATGGATTATTAGAAACCACTGGTACCCATTCCATGTTGCCTTTTACAAATAAATTTAAATTATCTATTTGTTTAAATAAAATGTAGAAAGGCAGACATATATTAACATCTTTACGAAAATAATTATTTCTTAAAAAGGTAGTCAATCTTTTGAAATCTACAAAATATTCATCTACATCAATTTGAATATGCCAGCTATTCTCTTTCCCTAATTTTTCAGCTATTTTGTTTCGTTGATATACTTCATTTTTCATTGTCGAAGTTTTGTTAAGATAAAAGTCATCTTCATATACAATGATTTTTTTATCAATATCAATTTCTTTCACATAATTAAAAAATGCTTGTTCCTCAAATTCAAATTTGTTACCAGCCCAAGTTTGTCTGTTGATGTCTAATGACAAACATATATCATCTACCTCTGTATAAATAATTGGCAATGCTGTTTTAAGCATTTCCCAATCATAAGCAATGCAAATGCCGACTTTTATCCTTGGTATTGTTTTCAATATTGTATGATTATGCTAAATGTATATTAATTTAATGGCAATACTTTTATAAATTAAACAAGTATCAGAAGTATGATTTTTGAGTTCTTACTACTGATACTTGCTTATAAGGCGATTTTTAGTGTGATAATTCAATAGGAAATTATTTATCATTTTGGATTAAATAATTTCGAAATAATTTACTTTTGAATTAAGGTTTGGCAATTGAAATTTGTAATTAAATCGAATCTTTTTTGTGTTTTACCAATTCGTACATCAATTCTCTTGCCCTATGTAATTGTGCTTTTACCGTGCCAAGTGGCGCTGAAAGTTCACCGGCAATTTCTTCGTAAGAAAGTTCGTCAAAGTATCTTAAACGAACCAATACCTGGTATTTTAAAGGAAGTTTGGTAACGATGTCTTTAACGATTTCGATTTTTTCGGTTTTGATTGTTTCTTCTTGAGGGTTTAGGTTTGCATCACGGATGTCCATGCTCACTTCATCTCCATTGTCATCTTTATAGGCATTGTCAATGCTGAATGTATTCAGTTTTTTCTTTCTAAGAAAGTCGATACAATTATTAGTGGCGATACGAAATAACCAGGTACTAAAAGTGAATTCAGGATTGAATTTGCTTAAGTTTCTGAATGCTTTTGCAAATGCTTCAATCGTTAAATCTTCTGCATCGTCATTGTTTCTCACCATTTTAAGAATAAGATGAAAAACAGGTTTTCTATAACGTTTCATTAATTCAGCAAAAGCTTTTTGATCGTCTACTTTTGCCCTGTCAACAAGTATGAAATCTTGTTTTGCTTTTTCTGAAAACTCTTTATTTCCTAATTCCATCTAATTTTCCTAGATCTATAACTAATAATACCAATAATAATATAATATATTAAATACACTATTTCTAATAGTGGGAATAAATATATTTCAATTTTTTCTTTGAGTTTTTTTGCGATGATGAAGTTAATCGTCATCGATAATATAAAGCGTACGCCATAAGTTATTAATGCAATTAACATAAAATTTTCTTGGAAACATAGTATTGAAAATGTGATATAAAATAATAAAGTGCTAAAATGTAAGCTTCCAATTAAATATTTACTAGATTTTTTATAAAATTTACCTACCGATAAGTGTCTTTTTTTCTGTAGATACCATGATTTTAAGGTCATTTTAGGAATGGAGTTCGTTTGTCCATCGTGGTGAATGCAAATGTTGGTATTGTCTTTGGTGGCCACTGAATTAATAAATAAATCATCGTCACCAGAAAGTACTTTTACAAAAGGATGGTATCCTTTGTTGGCAAAGAAAACCGATTTTTTATACGCTAAGTTTCTGCCAACACCCATGTATGGCTTTTTCCCAAGGGCATAAG
>JBIKPL010000110.1:0-8228 GCA_044357485.1 Cytophagales bacterium | reverse complement strand
GGTAAAACCTAATTTGTACCATTCGCCAGTGGCAAGTACTGAGCTGGTCGCATTGACCTTTTTCGTGCGTTTTTGAGTGGTTGTATTGGGTTGGTCGATGGTGTACGAATATTGAAAGGAATTGAGTTTTTCTAATGCGCCCGTATTTGGGTTTTTTCGTACCGTTAGGATGTTGATGTCGGTAACTATTTTTCTTTTTAAGGTTGATTTGATGATTTCAATTGGCGTATTTGAAATGTTTGCAGTGGAATAACCGTCTTCCAAAGCTGTATAGGTTTCGTTGCTTAGTGTGAAATTAGCGACATTATAGGGAAGTGTTAATCGATAACTTGGTAAATAATCAAATTGAACTTCATGAAATGCTTGCTCAAAAGTGGGTCTTTTTAAGGCTTGCGCATTCGGTGTTTGTATGATTGTTTCTCCTGTCCAATTAATTTTAACTGTATTTTGACCTATTGCTTGGTTACAGAAGAATGCAATGATGTATAGTGATAAAATAACAGCAACAATATTTTTCATAGCAGTAGGAGGGGTGTTAGCCACATTAGAATTGGATATGCTAATTTAACAATACTTTACCAAAATTATTGTGTTTGTGTTTTGAATTTAATCGGTGCTGGCGGTCTTATTTTCTATGATAGAAAGTAGTATGTACAAAGCAATGATGATGGGAATAGCCGTATAACGCAATAATCCAAATAGCACCGCTGCACTTGCTAAGAATATAAACCTGAATTTATTGTCTGCAAAAGAGAAGTTTTTAAATTTTAAGGCGATCAGTTTTATCTCAGAAACTAAAATATAAGAAATTACCCAACTGAAAATAGCCATTAGTTTAACATTGTAAAATAATGGAGCGAGTTGAAAGTTGTCGTGCATTAATATTAATGGAAATGCGCTGATAAGCAAGCCGTTGGCTGGCGTTGGTAGGCCTATGAAACGGTCGGATTGACGGGTGTCTAAATTGAATTTTGCCAAACGGTAAGCCGAAAATGCTGGAATTACAAACGCGGAGTAACTTAGTATGTGGTCTAAAGAACCTGAAGCAAAGCCATTTTTTGTCATCAATTGGTAGACGATGAAACCTGGTAAAACCCCAAAGCTCACGACATCAGCAAGGGAATCAAGTTCTTTTCCCATTGGCGAGGAAACATGAAGTAATCGGGCGGCCATGCCATCAAAAAAATCAAAGATTGCCGCAATCCAAATAAAATAGGCGGCCCATTCTAGACTGCCTGTCAGTGCTTGCTGAATTCCTAAACAACCACAAATGAGGTTGCCACATGTGATGGCATTAGGTATTTGTTTTTTCATTTCAAGTAATGATTCAGAAAATGAATTTCTTGGTTTTAAAAGTTTATTAATTCAATCTGCTTTTAAAAGAATGTCAGACTACAGCTTTATACTAAGCGCATGTAACCGTATTTCTTTTACTAAACATTCAACACTCAAAACTCAACACTCAAAAATCAGGCTTTCCAAACTTCTTTTTGTGTTTTATCATTGATAATCAATAACAATCTCAATGGACTTGGCACGATTAACAATTTCGTATCTTCGTCTTCAAAGCCATTTATTTCCACAATAACACCTTGCCCTGGCTCTCTGTCAAACCGAAGGTTGCCGTCTGCTTTTGTTTCTACATAATAGCTTTTGCCAATATAAGCAATAGGGGATAATACATCCGATTTTGGACATAGTTTTTTGTGCACTTTTGTGATTTCTTTTTCTAACTCATCACCATGGGTATCTAAAAAATGGTCTTCTAAATCGTGAAGTTCTTCTTCTATGGTGTCGTAATTTTCATTGGCATAATCTAGAGAATCAAGTTCATTTTTCTTTAAAATGATTTCAATTAAGGCAATGTTTAGTTCTTGAATGTTCATTAGATGTCATGGTTTGGTGCAAAAGTCTAAAGTACTTTGGCAACTTGCAAGTATTTTGTAGTATAAAATTGTTTTGGTTTGAAAAAAGTTTTGAATTACCTTAAATCTACCTTTTGTTTTTTGTGTGCTACTTGTGACTGCCATTTGAAGCGGCTATTTAACAATACTTCCGCTAAATAAGGTATAGATAAACGTCGTAAACTTTATTTTTTTTTAATTGCCCTTGATTATTTAAAGTTTAAGCTACAACTTTAGCAATTAATTATAAATAAAAAGGTATGGCTCTAGCAATCTTATCAAGTTTAGCACTAGACAATAGTGTGAAAGATAAAGTAACTACATGGTTAAATGGTAATTATGATGCTGATACAAAGGCAGAAATAATTGGATTTATAGAAACGGGAAACGCTGAAGCATTGACAGATGCCTTTTATAAAAATTTAGAGTTTGGTACGGGTGGTTTAAGAGGAATTATGGGTGTTGGTTCTAACAGAATCAATAAATATACCATTGGTGCCGCAACCCAAGGTTTAGCCAATTATTTGCTTAAAACTTATCCTAACCAAGCCATCAAAGTGGCCGTGGCACACGATAGTAGAAATAATAGTAATTTCTTTGCTAAAATTACCGCTGAAGTTTTTGCGGCCAATAATATTCAAGTTTTCTTTTTCGATGCTTTAAGGCCTACGCCTGAATTATCATTTGCAATCAGGCACTTTGCTTGTCAAAGTGGGGTAGTGATTACGGCTTCTCATAATCCTAAAGAATACAATGGCTACAAAGCCTATTGGAATGACGGCGCTCAAATGGTCGCTCCACACGATACCAATGTGATTGACGAAGTAAATGCAATCAAAAGTATTGACGATGTGAAGTTTGAAGCCAATGCCTCTTTAATTAAATTGGTAGGGCAAGAAGTCGACGAGGTGTATTTAGGGAAAATTAAAGCACTCTCAATTTCTACGGAAGCCATTCAAAGACAAAAAGATTTAAAAATAGTTTTTACCCCCATTCACGGTACTGGTATCACGCTTGTGCCTCAGTTATTGAAGCAGTTTGGATTTGAAAATGTATCCATCGTTGAAGCGCAAAGTACGCCCGATGGCAATTTTCCAACGGTAGTTTACCCTAATCCTGAAGAAGCAGAAGCGTTAACCTTGGCATTATTGCAAGCCAAAGCCATTGATGCTGACTTGGTTTTGGCCACCGATCCTGATGCGGATAGGGTTGGTATTGCCATTAAAAATGATAAAAATGAATTCCAATTGTTAAACGGTAACCAAACGGGTTCATTACTGATTTATTATTTGCTCACGGCTTGGAAACAGGCAGGTAAAATCACAGGCAAAGAGTTTGTAGTAAAAACCATTGTGACCACTGATTTAATTGCTCGCATTGCTGAAAAATACGGTGTTAAAAACTACGATACCTTAACAGGATTCAAATATATCGCTGCCCTGATCAAAGAATTGGAAGGCAAAGAACAGTTTATTGGCGGTGGAGAAGAAAGTTATGGCTATTTGATTGGTGATTTTGTAAGAGACAAAGATGCCATCGCTTCTTGTGCTTTTATTGCTGAAATGGCTGCCTGGGCAAAAGATCAAGGCAAAGGTTTGTACGAACTATTGCTTGATATGTACGTGGAGTTTGGGTTTTACAAAGAAAAATTAATCTCTATCACTAAAAAAGGTAAATCAGGGGCTGAAGAAATTAAAGCAATGATGCAACAAATGAGAGAAAACCCTCCTGCGATGATTGCTGGTGCTGCACTTGAAAAGATTTCAGATTATGAATTTGGTATCGAAAGAAATTTTGTGACCAATACAGAAAGTTTTTTATCTTTGCCTAAATCCGATGTGTTACAGTTTAAAACATTGGATGGTTCTATTATTTCTGCCAGACCTTCTGGAACGGAACCTAAAATTAAGTTTTATTTTAGTGTCAATGCAGCTTTAGACACCAAAGAAAATTTTGAGAAAATAAGTGTTTTATTAGATAAAAAAATTGAATCAGCTATCGTTGATTTAGGATTAAATTAATTTGAAAAATTTTACAATTATTAAACATCCGCTCGTAAAAGAGCTTTTGAAATACGGTGTCGCAGGAGTGTTCAATACTTTATTGGGCCTTGTGCTGATTTATATTCAAGTAGAATTGCTGTTGATAGACATGTACATTGCCTTGGTGATTAATTATGCCATAGGCTTTTTTACAAACTTCTACCTTAACCGTAAATTTACTTTTAAAAGCAATGGTTCTGCCAAAAAAGAAATGAAGGTTTCTGTAATGGTGTATATTTTTAGTTTCTTAATGCAATTTACTTTTGTGTATATCTTAAAAGAAAAACAATATTGGATTCTTGAGGGTTTGTCTAATTTAACTTACCAATTAACGCCTGACTTTGTTATCCAACTTATGTCAGAAGCAAGGTTTAAGCGCATGACTGACCCTAAATTGATTGCCATTTGTTTTGGTATTGTGGTGTTTGCGGTACTTAATTTTTCGTTGAATAAAATGTTTTCGTTTAATCAAAACCGTTTTGTTAAAAAGGCTTAATCCCTTTTATTGATGCCATGTAAAGTTGGATTTTAAATCCATTTCGTTTGTTTTTTGATTGAAATATCGTCGTTTTTCAGCGTACTATTTGTTTTAAATTGATTTTTCATAACATTCAATAGTTTGATTTGTATCTTTGTTTTTTAAATTAGGTAATTATGACAAAGCCTGAACTATACATGCAACGTGCTTTAGAACTAGCCTTATTAGGCATAGGTAAAGTGAGCCCAAACCCAATGGTTGGTTGTGTAATTGTACATGATGATGTAGTGATAGGAGAAGGCTGGCACCAAGAATTTGGCAAGGCGCATGCCGAACCTAATGCCATTGCCCAGGTAAAAGACAAGGCATTGTTAAAAAATGCGACTTTGTATGTTACCTTGGAGCCTTGTGCTCATTTTGGAAAAACGCCTCCTTGTGCCAATTTGATTATTGAACACCAAATTCCTCGTGTCGTCATTGCCAACCTCGATCCAAATCCATTGGTCGCTGGTAAAGGGGTGAAATTATTGCAAGAGGCTGGTATTGAGGTGTCCGTAGGTTTGTTGGCACAAAAAGCGGCTTGGCTTAATAGACGGTTTTTTACCTACATCAACCATCAAAGGCCTTATGTTATTTTAAAATGGGCAGAGACAAAGGATGGGTTTATTGCCCGCGAAAACCATGATGCTAAATGGATTAGTGGAGAATTGTCTAGAAAACTTGTACACAAATGGCGTACCGAAGAAGATGCCATTTTGGTAGGAAAAAATACTGCTTTATATGATAATCCTCAATTAACAAGCCGCGATTGGCAAGGTAAAAATCCTTTACGTATTGTGATTGATAAAAACCTTGACCTTCCATCACATTTATACTTGTTCGATAAAACGGTTAAAACAATTTGTATCAATGCCTTGAAATCGGATGATGGCAATTTCTTGGTGTACCAAAAAGTAGATTTCAATAGCCTTGGTACGGAGGTATTAAAAGTGTTGTGCCAGCATCAAATACAGTCAGTAATCATAGAAGGAGGGAGTGTTACCCTTCAGTATTTTATTGATAATCACTTATGGGATGAAGCCCGGGTGTTTGTTTCTCCAACTACTTTTGGAACAGGACTTCGTGCGCCGATATTACACGGTGTTTTAAACACACAAATCACAGTCGCCGAAGACCAACTATTCGTTTATACGCCGAATTAATAATTATTATTCATGAAAAAAATCCCCTTTTTACAGGCGCTATTATGGTTAAGTGCTATTGTTTTGTTCAATTCTTATGCTTTTGCTCAGGCTGATCAATCGTTACAAACAACTAAAACCACATTTTGGATTGATAAATTTACGGTTCCTGGTGCTAAAACTACCACCGGTGGACTTTGGTTTACGACCAATGATAGTGGAAATGGCGGCCAATCGACAATTCATCAGGTGGCCGTTAACGATTCTAACGCCTATTTAAAGTATAACTATGTATTATCTAAAGGGGAATTTAAATGGGATCCTTATGTGATGTTGGGCTTGCCTATGGTCATGAATATGTTGCCCATGACTACTCATCCTGTTGCTTTGGCTTATGATTTTAAGGGTACAAAACACAATGTGCAATTTCAATCAACCGATGTAGTCGATTATGCTTTTCATACCAAATCCATTGCCGAGTCTTCTGAATGGACTACCGTTGTTATTCCTTTTTCGACCCTTCAACAAGCTTCTTGGGGTAAAAAAGTTGAATTTAGCAAAAATACCATTACGGGTATCAATTGGGTAATGACTGGGAAAGACGGTTCTCAAGGTGATTTTTGTATTGATAATGTGCGGTTTTTACGGGTGCTTCCTGATGCTGCTCCCGTGTTGAAAAGAACAGTGACCGATAATGCCCCAAATATCACCTCTACATTACCTGTTACTACTATTCCTGAAATGGCAAACCTTGCCAAGGAGGTTTCCGTTGCCGATTGGCAGGGTTTTGCCAAAGCAGCGTATTCCTTAACTTTTGACGATGGCCTTTTGTCGCATACTACCCATCTTGCCCCAATACTTGAAAAACATCATTTAAAGGCTACTTTTTTTCTTGTCTCCGATGTGTTACAAGAAAATTTACAAGCACAACCTTCTTGGAGGTATGGCTATTGGGAACGTTTTAAGGCGCTTGAAGCATTAAATCATGAAATAGGTGGACATACTTGTACGCATGCACATTTAAATGCCTGTGCGTTGGGTAGTGCAAAGGAGTTAGGTTCTTTGCGGTATGAAATTCAACAACCTTTACTGGCCTATACTACATTTATACCGCATGCCCAGGTTGGTACTTTTGCTTATCCTTTTGGGGAATTTAATGCACAAGTAAAGGCCGAAGTAGGGCAGTTTTATTTTGCGGCAAGAGGGGTTTCTTCAGGGATAAATCAACCAAAAACAATGAATTGGATGGATATCCATTGTGATGCCTTGACTTATTCCGCAGCAAGAACGTTGGCTACCGATAAAGAAAAATTTATCGCTTTACAAAATGACATTGTCCAACATACAATTCCTGCAGGTGCTTGGTCAGTGTATTTGGCGCACGATGTGCTTCCTTTCGAAGAAGTGGTAAGCGCCAAAGATTCTTGGCAACCTGTTTCTGTAGAATCCTTTGATTTATTTGCCGCATGGTTGGCCCAGCAACAAATTGAAAATCGTTTGTGGGTTGCCCCTTTTGGCACCGTTGCCAAGTATATCAAAGAAAAAAATAATGTGACAATTACCTACTTGCTGCGCGACCACGCGATTGAGTTGAATGTGACCGATAACCTTATCGATGCCCAATTTAATGTGCCTTTGTCGATAGAAGTAGAAGTGCCTAAAACCTGGACAACTATTTCGATTAGTCAAAATAATCAAAAAATTATTCCGGTTTTGTTTAACAATGGCAAACTAAGGTTAAATATTGTCCCTGATACAGGGCTCGTTTTTATTAACCAACTATAACCTTATCAAACAATGGAAAGTCAACCCAATAATCCTTTACATGGCGTTTCTTTAGAAAATATTTTGATTCACCTGGTGCAAAAATTGGGTTGGGAAAAGATGGGGGCAAAAATCCCTATTAAATGTTTCAATGACAATCCAAGTATTAAATCGAGCCTTACTTTTTTACGGAAAACACCCTGGGCACGAGCCAAAGTAGAAGTAATGTATTTGTGGACCTTAAAACGTCCCAAACAGCCCTAGTTTTATGTCGAGTTGAGTATTGCTGGTATGATGGCTGATGTCACGTGTTTTACTGTACATTATTTTGCTGCTTGCCATTAATTGTTTGATGATTTTAAATTGAATCAATATATAATTGCTTGCTCCAATACCACTAAAACTAGGCATACTAAAAGTCGAAGGCAAATCATTTTCATATACATACAGTCGCGCATCGTAGCTGTCAATGTTATACTGTGTGCTTCTAACGTCAATACTAAAGCCGTCGTGTTTAAATTGAATGTTTTGAAATATCAAGCATCCTTTGTCGTGTTGGCTTTCGAATGAAAAAGAAGAAACGAGCATTCCTGTTTTAAATTGCCATGGTTTTTCGGGTGAAAATTGTACCATTACATTGGCCTGTTGCTTATGAGTTTCGGCTAAAGTTGGAATGGTTTCGGTGGCCAATTGACTATTTTTCTGTTTTTGTTCTAGCTTAAATTGAGTGCTCATTTGTATGTTTTTTTGTGGGGTATAAGTGATTTTAAATAATTGATCGTTGCCTTTTGAGGGAGCATCGCATTGGTAGCGTAGCCAGGAGGAGGCAAACCTGTCGGTGTAAAAAGCGAGGCTTATT
>JBIKPL010000001.1:0-70952 GCA_044357485.1 Cytophagales bacterium | reverse complement strand
GTTAGAATTTGTAAATAAATACGACTTGTCCTCTTTAAGGGCTTTGGGTTCTGTAGGGGAGCCAATTAACGTGGAAGCATGGAATTGGTACAATGACTATATTGGTAAAGGCAATTGCCCAATTGTAGATACCTATTGGCAAACGGAAACAGGTGCCTTTATGATTACACCAATTGCAGGGATTACGCCAACCAAACCAGCTTACGCTACTTTACCACTTCCAGGGGTACAATTGGCGATTATGGATGCGGAAGGTAAAGAAATTTTGGGCAATGATGTTGAAGGAAACCTTTGTGTGAAATTCCCATGGCCATCAATGATTAGAACTACTTATGGTGACCACGAAAGATGTCGCCAAACTTATTTCTCTGCTTATCCAGGATATTATTTCACTGGTGACGGTTGTAAAAGAGACGAAGATGGCTATTATAGAATTACCGGTCGTGTGGATGATGTCATCAATGTGTCTGGTCACAGAATGGGAACTGCGGAAGTGGAGAACGCCATCAATGAACATAAAAATGTAATTGAATCTGCTATTGTTGGTTATCCTCATGATATCAAAGGACAAGGCATATATGCGTATGTTATTTGTGATCATGTACCTGAAAATGCTGATGTTTTAAGAAAAGAAATTTTGGACATCGTGACTAAAATTATTGGTCCAATTGCGAAACCAGATAAAATTCAAATTGTTCCAGGTTTGCCAAAAACACGTTCAGGTAAAATTATGAGAAGAATTTTACGTAAAGTGGCCGAAGGAGATGTGTCAAGTTTAGGAGATACTTCTACGCTTTTAGATCCTTCTGTGGTAGATGCTATTGTAGAAGGCGCTTTGGTACCGATAAAACAATAATCAGTGCAGAGTCTAGAGTTTAGCGTTTAGCGTTATAAAAATGCACCCTTAGGGTGCATTTTTTTATTCAACTGAATTAGTAAATTTATTTTAAAGATATGATGTTATAACCTCTGAACTGATAAAGCTGAATTGATAACCCTAAACTGATAACACTAAACTGACTACTTTGAACTCAAAACTCACCGCATGAAGTGGCTCCTTATTATTCCTATTAAATTTTATCAGTGGTGTATTTCTCCATTATATCCCGGCACTTGTAGGTTTATGCCCACTTGTTCTGCCTATTGTGTGCAAGCCATAGAAAAACATGGGATTATTAAAGGGAGTACTTTGGGGATAAAGCGGATATGCAAATGCCATCCTTGGAGTTCCAAGCATGGCATAGATCCCGTGCCTTAGACGGGTAGAGTGATACACTATAAAATTAGTGCTGGGATTATGTAATATTATACTATAGGTGCAAGCACGAAGTGACGATTTAGAATAGCCATATGTTGATTACTAAATTTTTCGTAACACCAATTTTTTAATTCTAAAATCTCTGCTGGAATTACTGAATTGATTGCTTTTCGAAGTTCTTTTTCGAATAAATACCTGTCGAAACTTACTTTTTCAAGAATTACTTTAATGTATTGTATCATAGCTGAACATGTTGGTTATGAGGAAAAATTACATTTACAATTGACCTCTTCAACGACACATTTAAGAATAAGTTACAGGAGTTAGCAAAAATAAATTAAATTTGTTGAAATAAGATTTTATAAATCAAATACAAAACGTTGAAATTGAAAAAACACATTGTTTTAGGACTGTTATTGGGGTTGACCTCTTGGTGCTATGCACAACAGATTTCAGTAAAACTAGGCAATACTACTATCGTAGAAACCGAATTTTTCACCATTACCTTAACTGTTAATAATGGGAAATTAAATACCTATAGTAATTTTCCTGAAATCAATGGCTTTTCTAAATATACGACCATTTCAAATGCCACCAATGCGGCAGACAAGCTTGTTAAGCCTTTGATTATTACCCAACAATACACGCCATTAAAAACAGGAAAATTTAAAATCAATGATTTCACTATGAACATCAATGGGGTGATTATTCCGGTTAAAGGTTCAAATATTGTAGTGACAGCGGATGAACAACTAAGTGAACAAAAAAACAAAGAAGCTCTTGAAAATGAAAAAAAGATAAGACAATATAAATTACCAGAAGAATTATTGTCGCTTAAAGAACCATTTTTAACCTTATTAAGTAATAAAAGTAACGTATATGTTGGGGAAGCGATTACTGTAACCTTGCTTTTTTGTATTCCTGAAGGGAATAAAACAGTATTGAAATTTCACGAACTGGGTCCACAGTTGTCAGAAATAGTTAAGAAAATTAAACCCGAAAATTGTACACAACAAAGTGTTGCCCTTGATAGTATTCAACAAGGAACATTGACACAAGGCAATAAAAAATACAGCTATTTTAAGCTCTATGAAACATTTTTTTATCCAATCAACGATAAAAAAATTCTGATTCCAACTTTAAGTTTAACCCTACAAGCTTCAAAAAAAGCATTCGGCAAAGAAGAGGAGATGAAGCCAAGTTTGGTGAATTTTAGTTCAAAACAAATCTTGATTGATATAAAACCATTACCACCTCACCCCCTAAAAGATATCGTATCGGTAGGTAACTATCAATTAAAGGAAACTATTTCAACCATAAAATTAAAAACAGGAAAAAGTTTTACTTATATATTTACTTTAGAAGGTGAAGGAAATATTAACCAAATTAGTAAACCTAAATGGCCTAATTCTCCCAATTTTGAAATGTTTGATCCTGAAATTAAAAAAACAACCTTCCAAGAAAAAGACAAATTAATGGGCACATGTGCTTTTAACTATTTTATTATCCCACATGAACCTGGGGTTTTCGGCATGAAACACTTTTTTAATTATATTTATTTTAATTCAGACAAACAAAAGTATGACACTTTAAGCTCTTCCCTGATGTTGCATGTTTATGGTGAAAGTAAGCACAATTTAGGCGTTTCCTTAAATTCAGGGGATGGATTTTATGATTTAATAGCATCTGAAAATAATTTTTTTATTAATAAAAACACCAAGGAAGTTTATATCCTATTGGCAAAAGTGTTTATTCTTGTACTTGTTGCATTTCTATTGCTCTTAATGATCAGAAGATAAGCAATCCTATAACAAATTAGGAATTAGTAGTGTATTTTATTCATTTTTTAATATTTTTGCTAAAGTGTGGCAAATTTTAATGGCTATGCTCCCAACAATAATTTATCTGAAATGAAAAAAACGCTACTTATACTAATCTCCTTGTGTACTTTAGGTTTGAATATTGTCTTTGCTCAATCAGCAGAAGATAAAAAACTCAAAAAAGAGTGGGCAAAAAAGGTTAAAACAATGGATCCTTTAGAAATTAAAAAACTAATGGAACAAAATGATGAATTATTGGCAGAAAAAAACACCTTAACTGGTAAAATAACCAATCTTGAATCTAAAATTAAAATTAAAGAAGAACTGAATAGAAATCTTGTAACAGAACTTGATAGCTTAAAAGCGTCTAAGTCTACTACAGCAGAATCAGCAGTAAACAATGTTGTAGTTGCACCAAAAATAACGACTAAACCAAGTGCTGTCGTTACTGCACCTGTGATTACTACTGGTGACAAACAATACAAAGCCGACAAGTTAAATTATAACGGTGTAATATTTAAAGTACAAGTAGGGGCATTCAAAAATAAAGATTTATCGAAATACCTAGATAACAATAAAAATTTTAGTGGTGACACCGATGCCGATGGACAAAGAAAATACACCCTTGGCTTATTTTCGGATTATTGGGAAGCCGATAATTTCAAAAAATTATTAAGAGAAATGGGTGTTAACGATGCATGGGTAGTGGCCTACAAAGCTGGCCAAAGAACAAGTATTAAAGAAGTATTAGAAGGAGCTGTTTCTGAATAATAGTTAGCAGAATATTTAACAAGGATCTTAACTTATCACTGGTGAACGTGTAAACGGAACACTTGAATCGAATAGCAGTTTATAGGTAATATGTGTTTTACATATTTTACCTCCCGCTGACTCTGCTACATGCATCATTTTGGGATTAAAATCTCCAATCCAATTCATTTCAAAATCTGAATATTTTGCATTTGGTTGTACCACTTTTGCGGCAGCCATCACAATAGCACCTTCTAGTCCTTTACCTTGAAATTCGGGAATAATACCAAAAGCTACGCCAAACATTTTCTTACATGTTCCCCTCCATTGATGGTATAGAAATTTAATTTTAGCAACAATATCCCATTTGCCTTTAAGTTTGCCGTTTAAATGTTTCACAATTTGATTCAATTCAGGAATCATAATAAAGAAACCTACAGGCTCTTGGTTATAATACGAAAACCAAACAATCTCTTCATCAAGTATGGGTTTTAATTGTTTCATTATACTCATGGCTTGCGCTATGGGCATTTCACGAACTCCCGCATGTTTAACCCAAGCTTTATTATAAATATACCTGAAATCTTCTGCATATTTTTCGAGTTTGTTTTTTTGAATGTGTTCAAATTTATAATTAGGATCTCGGGCTATTCTCGCGGCTTTATCGGCATAGGAACCGGGCAAAGCACCATCCACTTTCCTGTGATAGGTATATTGCTGAAAATAGTCTTTAAAGCCATAATTCTCAAAAAATTCTTTATAATACAAATGGTTGTAAGGCATACAATAATTGGGCTCTGTAAAGCCATCCACCAACAAGCCCCACCATTTGTCTCTTTCACCAAAATTAATTGGTCCTTCCATGGCTTCAAAACCTTGTTGTAAAAGCCAATTTTTGCAGGTATCAAATAATATAAAGGCTGCTTCTTGGTTGTGTATGCATTCAAAGAAGCCCATTCCCCCTGTATTTTGACTAGAAGTTTTGGCTGTTTTTTTATTAATAAAAGCGGCTACTCGACCTATGGTTTCACCTTCATTATCAACTAAAATCCATCGTATGCACGAACCATGTCTGAAAAATTTATTGACTTTGCTATCAAATATATCTTCGATATCAGAAGTGAGGGGTTGTATCCAGTGTGGATCATTTTTATAGAGTCCAATAGGTAAATGATTAAATGCTTTGATGGTAAGGGCATTATTTACTTCAATAATTTTCATCTAATCGCTATTTAACTAATATTATAATGGTATGAACAAAGGCTATATTTCAAGCCTGTATTGGATAACAATTGTAGACATTTGAATAAATCCTTAATATGCTTTTAAGCTTAAGTCCAAACTTTTTACAGCATGTGTTAAAGCCCCTACAGAAATGTAATCTACGCCAGTTTCGGCTATTCCCACAATGGTGTTTTCGGTTACACCACCCGAAGCTTCGGTTTCGTATTGCCCATTAATCAATGCAACGGCTTCAATAAGTAAATTGTTGTCCATATTATCAAGCATAATACGTTGCATTCCTCCAACAGCCAAGGCTTGTTTTACTTCTTCTAAATTTCTTGTTTCGATTTCGACCGGAAGATTTTTGCCAGTTTTATGAAGATAAGCTTGGGTGTTTACCAAGGCTTGTTTGATGCCTCCAGCATAATCTACATGGTTATCTTTCAAAATAATCATGTCGTATAAACCATAGCGATGGTTATAGCCCCCCCCAATAACAACTGCCCATTTTTCCATCATTCTAAAATTTGGGGTAGTTTTACGGGTATCTAATAATTTTGCTTTGGTATGGCTAATCATTTGCATCATTTGGTGGGTTTTTGTAGCAATGGCTGACATGCGTTGCATACAGTTTAAAACCAACCTTTCTGCTTTTAAAATTGCCCTTGCATTGCCTTCCACGGTAAAAACAATATCGCCATATTGAACAGGTTTGCCATCTTTTATTAATGGCTTAAAAAGGATTGTTGGATCCACTTTGAAGAATATTTTTTCAGCAAGGTTAACCCCTGCAATAATTCCTTGGTCTTTAACCAGCAAATGCGCTTTATTTTGCGTTTCAGCAGGAATAGAGGCTAGAGAAGAATGGTCCCCGTCTCCAACATCTTCGCTCAGTGCTAAACTGATAAAGCTATTTAAGGATATTTCAGAAATGTAGTCTAAATTATTCATGATGGGGTAAAAATAAAGAAAGGTGCCGAATAATCAGCACCTTTCTTTATTTTTTACTACTAAATCTAAATCACTCTTTACTAAAATCTACTGTGTCAATTAAATAAAATCCTTTAAACATTTTGATGAGGATATATACTCTATATTCACCACCATTATAAGTATAACTTCCAATGGCATATTTAATTCCTTCGTCTTTTGAAGTGCCTTGGTGTTTTATTACAAAGTCTTTGTAAGGATGTTTTTTAAAAAAATCATTCATTACAATTTCAGACTGTATTTTATTATACTGAGAACGCTCACCATCAAAACTGATTTCTACAATATTGTTGAAATTTTCAACTAATATTTTAGCGTTAGCGGTTTTAAAAGCTGTTTTTGTTTTAATTAACAACTCTTCTTGAGCACTCACCATGCTAACAATATTGAAAAACAAAAAAGCCAATAAGAATGATTTCTTGAAATTCATGTTAGTAAGTTAATGGTAAAATTTTAAGCAAGCATCGTGCCAGAAATAGCAAACTTGTATTTTTTATTTTTAAAATGGGAGGTCATCTCCAGCTTCTTCAGTAGCAATGGAGGCTGGTGTAAATGGTTCACCTGCGGGAGCAGAAGCATCGCTTGTACTTGAGGCAACCTTGTCGATTCTCCAAACATTTACGTTGGTAAACCATCGCTCTTGGTATTCTCTTGATTCAAGATTAATATGCACGGTTACTTGTTGTCCTGGCGTTAATGTTTTTACGATAGGTACAACTTTCTCATTCATAGCTGATACACAAATTTTTCTTGGGTATTGCTCTTCAGTTTCCACTACAAATTCTTGTTTTACCCATGCTTTTCCACCAGCACTTGTTCCAGATTGTTCTGCTAAAACTTTGAATACTTTTCCTGTAATTTCCAACGCCATTTTTAATTTATTTATAGTGTGTTAAGATTGTGAATAACTTCTAATTGTTGAGATGTCTCTTTTACAAAGGTATAAAATTCATTTTCAAATATTACCTCCAATTAAATCATTTCTTGAAAATAAATTTTACTTAAAGAGAGTTTGTTATTTTTTTAATTCATAGTTGGCCAAAACCTTTACTTTGATGATTTCTGCTACTTTCGAAAATACAATGGTAGGAACTTCGATTTTATAATCAGTTAATGCAACCTCAAAATTGCTTTCAAGTTTGATTTTACCTTTTAAAATTGAAAATTTACCACTTATTGTTTTAAGTTGGGTAACGCCATGGATGGTTAATTTGCCCGTTGAGGTTACATCAAATACGCCATCTTTCGTCAAATCAATAGTTTCATTTATTTTTCCTTGAAAACTTGCTTTAGGAAATTTAGTTGTTTCCATATAGTTTTCATTGAAATGATCTTCCATTAATGAATTAGGAAATTTAAATTGTATGATTTGCATTTGAAATGCGATGTCATTGGTGGTAGGATTGTAGATTGAGGTCACTTTTTTATTCACTGCGGAAATATCTTCCATAGGGGTGCTTGAAAAAAAAGAAACGACCCCTGTAGTGGTAGTGTAAAGTTGTTGGGCATAGCCATTTGCACATGCAAATACCATCAGCAAAAGCATCATTTTTTTCATCATCATTTTAATTTAAGTACGTTAACATTCTACTAAGGCAATATATTTACTTGTAATAAGAGACACTGGCTTATTTGGTTGAATTGATTAGTTCAAGCAGTTCTTTGTAGTTGATTTCCCCTTCAATAAAGGCTCTTTTATTGTTTCGTCCATTAATTATTAAAGTGGCCGGGATGGAACCGCCCCAACGCCTATCCACACGAGGCATCCACAAGGCATAATTGGTATTATTAAGCAGGTATACTTGTTGAATAATTTTTTTCTTAGTTAAAAAGGGGACTACAATATCGTCTATATTTTCTTGCTGATCGAGGTTAATAAAAGTTAGTTTGATTTTTGAATTCAAGGAATCGTTTGAAAGTTTAACAAAATGAGGAATTTCTTTTACACAAGGTTTACACCAAGTAGCAAAAAAGTTATAGACATAAATAGAATCATTGTTACGATTTAATAAAACCTCAAATTCTTTTAAATTGATCACTTTTACGGGTTGACTATAAGCACTCGTGAAAGTACTAGCCCAAGTAATAAGCAACAAAAAGCAATATTTATACGAGCGATTTTTCATTGTTTTTATCAATATATGTTTTTTCGTAAATACTAACGGTCAACAAGAAAAATGAAACTAAAAATGGTCCATATACGATACCAAGTACACCAAATAGTGGCAGTCCAATAACCACGCCAATTACGGTTACCAATGGATGGGTATCGGTAAAAGTTTTATTGATATAAAATCTGATGACGTTGTCGATGGTGGTCACAAACAAAAATCCCCATACAATAATGCCAACACCAGCAGTAATGTCTCCATAAGCCATGGCCACTATTCCCGCTGGGACAAATACAATTGGAGAACCTACGAAAGGAAGAAAAGATAGAAATATGGAAATGACTCCCCAAAACAGGGCATCTTTTATTCCAAAAATTAAAAATCCTATTGCGATTAAGGCTCCTTGCACAACCGCAATAAAACCCTGCCCTATAATGTTTGAGCGTGTCATTTTATTAAGTTCGCGACCAAATTTAATACTATTTTCTCTCGAGAAAGGGACATATTTGATAAGCGTTTCTTCAAATTTTGAATAATGATAAAACATATAATACAGTACAAAATACATGAGTACTATAATTAACAAAATATCAAAAGTGCTAGAAAGGACAACTGTTATCGTGCTTATGCCCCATTTTCTTAAATTAAAAAGTGTTTCTTGAATCAATTGAGGATTACTTACATATTTTCCGACGAACAATTCTAGTTTATTGGCAATCATCAATAAATGTGTAGGTTCGTTGTTTATTTCTTTCACTTTATCAACCAACATCCAACTAAAAGAAGTAAGTGGCAATACAATAATGATGAAAGACAAAAAACAGGTTAGAATGGAGGCTACTGATTTATTAAATTTAAATTTACCTACTAAAATAATAAACACAGGCTTAAACAAGCAATATAAAATTACAGCACCCAAAGCGGCAGAAAATATATTCCGAATCGCATAAAGTAAAAATCCCGACAAAAAAACAAGAATAGCTAAAGTGAGAAACTTACGCTGATTATTGGTATATATATTTAACATTATTTCTTTTTATCAGGCTTGTATTTTGATGCTTCAAATATTTTTTTGACATCATTGTTTTTCATAAGTGCTGGAATGGTAATATCAGGATTTTCAGCTCTGTATTTTTGTATGATTTTCCACCCTACCCAACGGCCAATTCTTCCTGGGCATTTGTCTCCAATTTCATACGTCTTAGGGCTTTCCCCTACAAATTTATTGACCGTAAAATGATCAGTTTTAAATAGTAAGTTGTTTTGAACAAAATTGGCCCAAATCACGCTTTCATAATTGTCACAATCTATCACTTCTTGTTTATCATAGCCCAATATAATGGTATCATTGGTACATGGCATCATTGTTTTAACAAATTCATAAGATTTGCCATAATACAGCATTTCGGCCAACAAGCTTTTGTCTAACATATTCACTTGGTTGTATTTTTGTGATACCAAAGCTACGATAATAGACACCAGGTACTGTTTTTGGTATCTTTTTAACACATAGTTGGGAATATTAGGAATATAAGTTCCTTTAGGACCAAGAAAAAAATCTAAACCAATTACAATTAAACTATCAGATACATAGAGGTCGTTGTTAAGCCCAGTAATGATGGTTTTAACTTTGGGAATATAGAAATCAGGAAAATAAAATTTAATATTTTTAAATGCCTCAGTTAACTGAGATTCAACATCTTTCATGTCACCAAAAACAGCTTGGGTTTCTTTATACACCGTATCTAAACCTGGATGGTTGAGGGTATTGTACAGAGAATTGACAATTAAAGAATCAGTTGGGTATTGGTTTAAGTTAAAAAACTTGTTGGCTAATATTTTGTCTTTTTGAAGATAAGCACGAATTCCTTCTTTGGATTTGTTTTTAAAAAGCTCATTTTCAACCCTTTCTATATTTACTTCTGCTTGAATGGCAGAAACATCTGGAGTGTCTTTACACTCATCTTTTTTCCCACATCCAAATAATAATAAAGAGATTGTTAAAAAGTTTAGAATTTTTTTCATTTTCATATATATTTACGCACAACAATATTATTAAAAAAACTGACCACAATGAAAAAAATACTCACACTTATTTTAGCAACCATCATTTCAGGTAATATTTTTGCACAATTAAAAGCAGGAATTAAATTTTCTCCAACCTTGGCCATGAATACCGTTACCGATAATTCAAGCTTATTGGATGGTACCTTTTACAGCAACAATAGCTTAGGCTTAAGGTACAGTACTGGTTTAAATTTAGATTTTCACATCAACCATTCCGTAGCATTCGGAACTGGCTTATGGTTTACTGTAAAAAGAGCAGGTTTCAAAACTAGCTTTAATGATAAAGGTGTAGATTTAGGAACCATTGATGAAATTTATAATTTGCAGTATTTACAAATTCCTTTGACTTTAAAAATGTTTACGAATGAAATTGCTGATGACATGAAATTGTATTTTCAATTAGGCCCATCTATTGATATCAGAATTAATGAGAAAATTATTAGCGATAACCCTTCTTTAAAACGTTTTTATCCCACTGCACATTCTGCGATTGAAGGCGTAGATAAATCGGTGTTTTCTTATTTAGACTTTTCTGTAATAGGAGGAGCTGGAGTGGAGTGGCAAATGGGAGAACATACCGCAATATTTGGTGGATTAAGTTATAACAGAGGATTGTTAAATACGTTTAATCCAACATTAAAATGGTTGAAATCAACGAGTTATGTTAATGCTGATATTAACAATAAAACCAGTGCTATTTCGCTTGACTTAGGTATTAAATTTTAAAAATAAGTTGATATTCAAGACGTTGAAACCCTTCTCATTGGAAGGGTTTCTTTATTTCATAGCCGATGCAAACTCATAATGCGATACTATTTTTTGATGGGGAGTGTGGCTTATGTCATACCTTTGTGAGGTTTATTCTTAAAAACGATCTTAAAAACCATTTTCTTTTTGCACCGCTTCAAGGGGTAACCGCGAAAGAGAAACTTGGTAGTTTACCCCAACAAATTGATTCCGTAATTTATGTTGATAATTTTCATATTTATGTTAAATCAACTGCAGCCATTAAAATTGTAATGGCATTAGGAGGAAAATGGAAATTAATGGCTATTTTAATGATTGTGCCTCGTTTATTAAGAGATTTTGTTTATGATCGTATTGCCCAAAACAGAAAAAAATGGTTTCGACAAAACCAACAATGTTCATTAATGGATGAAGCTGATTTCGCTAGATTTTTACCATAATGCAGCATTATATTCTTGTTTTAGTATGAAATAAATGACAATTCACGGCTAAGAAATTGTTTTTTAAGTAGATTTATTGGTAATTTGCTGAAATCATGCTTTGGATTATTCTATCAAGGAATACTCCTTCAAACGAAAGTTCTTATATCTTCTCATAAACCTTAAAACGACAGTTTTTATTTATGGCACAAAATGTTAATACACAATCTAATAGTGTAGCGGTTAACTTTGAAAAAGTTCCATCTGAAATTTTCTCTTCTCCTTTAGAAGCATCTAAAGCGGTAGCGAGAGAAATTGCTGATTTGATTAAACAAAAACAAGCAGAAAACAAACCTTGCATATTAGGTCTTGCTACCGGAAATACACCTAAAAGAATGTATGCCGAATTGATAAGACTTCATAAAGAAGAAGGGCTTAGTTTTAAAAACGTCATAACCTTTAACCTTGATGAATATTACCCTATGCAGCCAGATGCTGTACAGAGTTATGTAAGGTTTATGAAAGAGCAACTTTTTAACCATGTGGATATTGCTCCTGAAAACTACAATGTGCCTGATGGTACTTTGAGAAAAGACCAAATTCAGGCATATTGCGAAGCCTACGAAGCTAAAATTAATGCCTTAGGTGGATTAGATTTGCAAGTATTAGGCATTGGCGGAACGGGCCATATTGGTTTTAATGAACCAGGTTCTCAAATTGGATCAAAAACACGTTTGGTTTCATTGAACTATACCACTCGTGTAGATGCAACACCTGATTTTGGGACACTAGAAAACGTACCTACTTTGGCTATTACCCTTGGGGTAAACCAAATTATGAATGCCAAAAGAGTAGTGTTGATGGCTTGGGGTGCAGGCAAAGCTAAAATTGTGCAAAAAGCATGTGAAGGTGAAGTAACCGAACATTGCCCATCTACTTTTTTACAACATCATCCAAACACAACTTTCTTTTTAGATGAAACAGCCGCGGCTGATTTAATGAAAGTTAAAACCCCTTGGTTGGTTGGCCCAGTAGAATGGACCAAGGAAATCACCAAAAAAGCGGTGTGTATGATGGCATTAAGCCTCGATAAACCAATTTTAAAACTTACTACAGCAGAATATATTGCCAACGGTTTAGGGGATTTGGTAGCACAAAAAGGCTCCGCTTACGAAATCAATATCAACGTATTTAACCAATTGCAAAATACGATTTCAGGATGGCCAGGAGGAAAACCCAATGCCGATGATGCTAATCGTCCTGAAAGAGCTACGCCCATTAAAAAAACAGTATTAATATTTTCTCCACATCCTGATGATGACATCATCTCTATGGGTGGTACATTTTTACGTTTACACGAGCAAGGCCATGATGTTCATGTAGGTTACCAAACCTCTGGAAATATTGCAGTACATGATGATGAAGCGCTTAGGTTCTCTGATTTTGTTTGTGACTATAATACTAAATTTGGTTTAGACAATACAGGGGCTAATAAAATCTTTACGGATGCAAAAGCATTCTTAAGTGCCAAAAAAGGTGAGAAAGATTCAGAAAGCGTTCGCTATGTAAAAGGTTTAATCAGAAAAGGAGAAGCCAAAGCCACTTGTAGATACGTAGGAATTCCTGATGAAAATGCTCATTTCATGAATTTACCGTTTTACGAAACAGGTACTGTAGAGAAAAAACCGGTAGGAGAAGAAGATATTCAAATCACCATGGATTTGATTCGTAAACTGAAACCACATCAAATATATGCTGCTGGCGATTTAGCTGACCCACATGGCACGCATAAAGTTTGTTTAGATGCTATTTTTGAAGCATGTAAGCGCCTTAAAGATGAACCTTTCATGAAAGATTGTTGGGTTTGGTTATATAGAGGAGCTTGGCATGAATGGGATATTTGGGAAATTGAAATGTCAATCCCAATGAGTCCAGAGCAAGTTTTACAAAAACGTTATGGTATTTTCAAACACCAATCTCAAAAAGACGGGGTGGTATTCCAAGGCAATGACAGTAGAGAATTTTGGCAAAGAGCTGAGGTAAGAAATGCTGGTACGGCTGAAGTTTACAACAAACTTGGCTTAGCAGAATATGCCGCCATGGAAGCATACGTTAGATGGCATTTTTAATATTGCCCTTATAATATTGACCCATAAAAAAACCTTCTCGCTATCGGGAAGGTTTTTTTATGGGTATAATTTTAATTTATACCAATTGTAAATAATATATAGTCCAATATTTTTTTATTGGATTTTTTTTATTAACAATGGACTATATAATATTTATAAAATGGCAAAACCATATCAACTTTCTATCAAAGAATCAATCAAAGAACTTAAAGCATTACAAAGAAATGCTGGAAAACTTATAGCTAAGAGAATTGAAATTTTAATAGAGATAAAAAACCATGAATCAGAAGGTGGTATTTCAAAACGTGATTTATCTAATAAAACCGGAATAAATCATAATAGTATTGTAAAATGGCGTAAAATATATTCAGATTATGGCATTGAGCAACTTTTAGTTCATGGTCGAATTGGGTTTAAGAAAAGTATTATTTCTGAAGCAGTACATAAAAAATTAAATGAAAAGCTAAATGACCCTCAAAATGGACTGCGTGGTTTTATTGAACTTCAGGAGTGGGTAAACTCGGAGTTTTCGTTGAATATCAAATATATAACTATATTGAAATATGTAAAAAGACACTTTGGTGCAAAAATTAAAGTTGCAAGAAAAAGCCATGTAAGTAAAAATGAACAAGCTGTAGAGGTTTTCAAAAAAACTTCTCTCAAAAAATTCAAGAAATAATATTTTTATCGAATCCAAAATATAATTCTTTCAATTTATATTTTCAAGATGAAAGCAGATTTGGTCTTTTTACAAGAAATGGTAAATCATTGACTGCTAAGGGTGTGAAGCCGATTTGTCCATTTCATCAAGTTTTTAAAAGTTCTTATTTGTTTGGTTCATTTTCTCCAATCGATGGAGATAGCTTTTTAATAGAATTTCCTAATTGCAATGCAGGAACATTTCAAATATATCTTGATGAGTTTTCTAGACATAGGCCTAAGGAATTTAAAATAATTGTTTTAGACAATGGTGCATTTCATAAAGCAAAATCTTTGGTAATTCCTGAAAACATTGGACTTGTTTTTCTCCCACCTTATAGTCCAGAATTAAATCCGGCTGAAAAAATATGGGCAGTTTTAAAAAGAAAATTTACAAATAAAATTCATTTTACACTTGATGAAGTAAGCATATTTATTGAAACAGAAGTAAAGTTAATTTCTAAAAGTATGATACAAAGTATATGCTCTTTCCCTTATATATTTAAGGATATAGATTGGACTATTAAATAATTATATATGGTATTACTTAAAATATTACACTGAAACAAATATGTAAAATTCTTTAAACTAGCTGTTCTGTGATTTTGACATTAAGTAAGTAATCTTATTGGTGCCAGTAACCAAAAGTAGCGCAATGATTAAGCTAAAAAGCCTATATTTTTTATTTAACAACTAACTGCTGTACCGCAACACCTTTATCAGAAATAATTTTTACCTGATACAAACCACTAGCCAAATTAGTAGTAGAAATATTGGTAATATTGCCTTCAATTAATTTTGTAGCAAGCACATTTCCTTGTAAATCATAAATTGATACAATACATGAAACGTCTTTTTCTAATGTAATGGTTACATTGTCAGTGACTGGGTTAGGGAAAATATTAAAATTTGAATTGATTAATGACTCGATACCTGTTGAAGGTAATTCAACTATATTAGTAAACTTTGACCATTCTGTAGCAGCTTGATATGCTGATTTAGAGCCTTTCGGTACATATAATATAGAACTATAAGCACCATTAAATGTGCCTTCTGAAATCGTTAATGGTGTTGACAAGTCAACTATTACTGATTCTAATCCGCTACAGCCTTTAAATGCACTAGAACCAATATATGTTACTGAATTAGGAATAGTGATACTTGTTAATCCTGTACAGCCATTAAATATATTCCAATCAATAATTGTTACAGAATTGGGAATAGAGACACTTGTTAGGCCTGTACAGCCTTGAAATGCATTACCCCCAATATTTGTTACTGTATTAGGAATAGTTATACTTGTTAAACCGGAGCCAGCAAATGCCACCATACCAATACTTGTTACTGAGTTAGGGATAATGACATTTGTTAATCCGGTACAGAAACGAAATACACTTTCTCCAATAGTTGTTACCGAGTTAGAAATAGTGACACTTGTTAAACTAGTACAGTTTTCAAATGCATTCGACCCAATACTTGTTACTGAATTAGGAATAATAATACTTGTTAAACTGGTACATTTTTCAAATGCACTCGACCCAATACTTGTTACTGAGTTAGGGATAATGACACTTGTTAGTCCTGTACAGCTTGTAAATGCATTTTGTGCAATATTTGTTACTGAATTAGGAATAGTTATACTTTTTAATCCCTTACACTCTGAAAATGCATACGACCCAATACTTGTTATCGAGTTAGGAATAGTGATATTTGTTAAACCCATACAGCGAGCAAATGCAAACGATCCAATACTTGTTACTGAGTTAGGAATAATTACACTTGTTAATTCCGAAGAGTTAGAAAATGCACTCGACCCAATACTTGTTACTGAATAATTAATGCTATTATTTACAACAGTTAAAGGTATTATTACCTGTCCAGTATATCCAATAAAGGCAATACCAGTTGGAGTTTTGGATTTGACTTCAACATTGGTCGTTCCTGTAATAATATTATACTCAATATTACCAGTAACAAACCGTTGTGCAAACGTTGTAATACTAGCTATTAGTAGTACAACTAAAAAGATTATTTTTTTCATAATAGTTTTTAAAAGGGTTATTATTATATATTTGAAGCTGTTACAAAATCGTCAATAAATGATTTGTATAAATTTAGATTTTCAATGACTTGGTGTTGATGGATGATTTTGCTTTGATCGCCAAGCCAATTTTTGGCATCTATAATGGCTATGGTCATGTAATTGCCATGACCAAACCTGTCTGGTTTTCTTATTGAGCTTAAATTTTGTTTTGAAGCAGCTTCTAAAATCAATTGATGAAACCTATTTCTTGTTTCGCTTTTATTAAGATTTTCTGGAATATTAGTACTGTCAGCTGTACGAGTACTTATTTTAAAACATAGTTTGCCTTCTTCTATTTGAAGGTAAACAGGTATTCCATTGTATTCACGCCAAGCGAACAACGCACCCCAAAATCCTCCATTAGGGTTATTAACCCTAAACCATCTATCAATCACATTCTGTTTTTCTAAGTTTTGAAAAAAACCTTGCCAATCATTACCGTTCCAATTGTTAATTACTTTATCAATCCATTCATTATTAATACTTTCTAGCTTTAAAAGACGGGCTTTAAAATCTGAATAAATATCATTTCGAATATCGTGTTGTTGTACTAAGTTAATAAAATCTGTTCTGTTGTAAATTTCAAAACCATCTTGTATTACAACATCAAGACTTTCTTGTGTTTCATTACCAGTTTTAAGATAGATACAAATAACTTCTTCATATTCTGGAGCATATTTTTTTCTCCATTCTTCAGCAATTAATTTATATCTACTAAGTTGACCCGATCGTTGCCCTGTATTAGTTTTGTCTTCAATAATAATTAAGTATTTATTATTGATTTTTGCATATACATCAATGTTATCCCATTGTCTTCCAGCATCTACAGTTTCAATTGGCTCATTGAAATTCGGGTATTTTTTAGTGATGAGTGCCTTAGTAAATTCTTTGCCGCATAGGATTAACTTTTTTTCGTCATCAGTTTCAGGCTCATTATTCCCACCCCACAATAACAACCAAGTAATAAAAGCATCTTGGTTTAATTCTTTTGTTGCAATGTCAAAAATGTTAGGTTTAATCATATTTTTTAGTTTAAATTAATAATGGAAATGCCCTAAACAAACCTAGCTTTTTGATAAATCAACATAATAAATATCTACTGATATAATATTACTGATATGAATAATTTATAACTTGCAAATAGAAGTAAACATAAACACTGCAATTATGAAGGTTGGCTATTCTATAAGAAAATTCAGAGAGTTCAAAGGCTTTAAACAAGAAACCATAGCAGAGCATCTTAAGATTTCACAAGCAAGCTATAGCAAATTAGAAAACGATGAAGCAGATATTACCCTCACTAGACTACAAGACATAGCCGATTTTTTAAATATAAGCATTGAAGATATTATTGCTTTCGATAAAAAGAACTTTTTCTATAATTCAGCCAATAGCAACAATTTTAATTCAACCGTCAATGATTTCACATTATTGGATGATATTATTAAATCAAAAGACAAATTAATCGTCTCTCTTGAAGCCCAAATAGCCTTGATGATAGCAATGAAAAAGTAATAAATACTGGAAAAATATTTTAAATTGTAAATTTTAAGGATAAGATGTTATGGCATTTTTAATATTGCCCTTATAATATTGACCCATAAAAAAACCTTCTCGCTATTGGGAAGGTTTTTTTATGGGTCTAATTTTAATTTATTGTTTTACGATTTTTATACTCATGCCTCTCAATACACTTGGGAAGAAGGTTTGCCCTATTCATTTGTTTATAAATGTTGATTTTGTCATAGATTTATTCAAATAAGAATGTACCACTTTACGTTATCAATTTGCCAACAATACTATAGACCTTTATATATTCAATAAATAAATAAAAGAAGGTAGACGATAAACAGAAAAAAAAACTAATTTTAGAAATTGTTACAATTTATCACAACAACTGTTTAAAATTAAACAATAGTCTCGCACACGTATCAATATGAAGCCATTATACCCATTAAAGTTCAGTCCTATTTTTAAAGAAAAAATATGGGGAGGGCAAAAAATCAACACTATTTTAGGGAAAAAAATTGACGCCACTCTTAATTGTGGGGAATCATGGGAGATATCGGCAGTGGAAGGGAATGTATCGATAGTAGAAAACGGTAATTTAAAAGGATTGAGCTTAACCACCTTAATTAAACAATATAAAGACCAGCTGGTTGGTAAAAAGGTATATGAAATGCATGGTGATGAGTTTCCGTTGCTCATTAAATTTTTAGATGCTAATGAAGATTTATCGATTCAAGTGCACCCCAATGACGAATTAGCAAGTGTGTTGACAAATGCAAGTGGCAAAACTGAAATGTGGTATGTAATACAAGCCGATGAAGGAGCCAAAATCAATTTGGGGTTTAATAAAACAATCACAGAAGAAGAATATTTATTTCATCTTGCTCAAAATACCTTAGACCAATTATTAAATTACGAATATGTACTTGCAGGCGATGCATTGTATATACCAGGAAGAAAAGTACATTATATTGGAAAAGGATGTTGTATTGCAGAAATTCAACAAACTTCAGACACTACCTACCGAATTTATGATTTTGATCGTGTAGACAGTGAAGGAAATAAAAGAGAATTACATACAGAAGAGGCCTTAAAGTGTATTGACTTCAATGCCCATACAGACCATATTTTACATTATTCTCGACAAAAAAACAGTACCCACAACTTGGTACATTGTATGTACTTTACTACCAATATTATTTCAATAGATAAACCACTAACCCTCGACTATACCTCGAAAGATTCGTTTGTAATATTGATATGCGTGGAAGGTAGTTTAACTTTAAAATACAACGAACAAGAGGAAGTATTTATATATACTGGCGATACTTATCTTATCCCCAATGATTTAAAAATACTAGCACTAGACGCTACCAATGCTACTTTATTAGAAGTGTATATCAATTAAGCGGGCGATTTTTAAGGAAGCCCTGAAATATAAAAAAAGAATTAAAAAATGCGAAAAAGCACACGCCTTTCACATTGGTAAAAGTTGTTTCTGTAATACATAAACTAAAAAAAAGCACACAAAACGAGAGGTATAAATAATCACGTTTTCGACATCCATAGATAAATGGAATTATAAACAAAGCCATTAACAAGCAGAACCCAACAAAACCTTGCCCCAAAAATGTTTGAATATACTGATTATGGGCATTGTATTTCCAAAAGTACCCCACTCTAAAATCTTTTTTGTGGTATTCGGCAATCAATTCATCATCGATATCACCTGTGCCTACGCCAAGCCAAAAGTTGTTTTTTATCACATCTTTGGCACATGTCCACATCGCAATTCTACCCGTTAAGCCATTCACATCCACATCGGTGTATTTAAAAGCTTTTAATTCTACATTTTGAAAACGTTGCCTGGTTACTTTAAGATTGGCAACCATTAGCATGACCCCCATTAAAATGGCGATGGCAATCAATATTGAGGTAAGAGAAGCTTTATGGGGAAGAATGCGAATAAATACCAAAATCATCGTAAGTGCAGTAATGCAGGCAATGATCATTTTGGAAGACAATAAAATCAAAAACAGGAAGAAAAATCCAAGCAATGCAAATGAAACAATTTTAGATTTTAAGGAGCCTACTATGGCCGCAGGGAGCCATTGCAGTAACACTATCAAATAGGCCATGGCAATATAAAGCGAAAGATAAATGGCAGAAAAATCAACATTTTTAGCCAATTTATGGTAATAAAGCAAATCAATATCAGCACAAGAAGCGTAATTGAAGCAAGCTTTACCAACACAAAAAATAGAAATTAAACAGGCACAATACACAAAAAAATTTAAAATAAAGGTTACGACATTAATTCTAAAAGTAGCCAAAGAACTAAAAATAAGTGGGAAAGCAAATATAGAAAGCATGGTTTCTATCAAGGAGCCTCCATAACTTAGGTTTTGGGTATATAACAATCCGAGGATATACCAAGCATACAAAGCAAAAAACAAGTATTGAAAATAGTTGGTTTTAAAATGGACTATTTTGGTGGTAAAAGAACTACTGAAAAACCAAGCGATGGCCAACACAATAATGCCCAAACCGGTAAATTTGAGTGGTGCGAATAACGACATTACAAGTAAAAGTAAACAAGTAAGTACGATTTTAGTACCCGTATTTGATTCTTGTATGATTGATTTTATCATGATGCTATTGATAGGTTTAACGATAAGAAAGTAATCAATACATAATTATGGATCAATGTCGTTTAGTTAAGGATAAAATCAGCGTCAATCTGTGCAATCCGCTCAATCAGCGTTCTAAATTTTTATTCTTTGACAAAGAATAAAAACAAAGTTGCACACAAATTTGGTGGATTAAGCGAATCTTCACGGATTTTAAAGTAACAAGACTTGTTAACTAAACGACTTTAATTATGGCTATTAAAATTGTAGAATATGCTGAATGCCTTTTTGATATTGCTGAATAGAAAACATTTTCAAATGACGTTGTTTACCGTTAATTCCGAATTGTTTTCTTAGTACATTATTGTCAATCAAATTCAATAATTTGTCGGCGGCTTCAGTTACGTTGTCGAAAGGAATTAAATAACCCGTTACTTGGTCTTCTACAATTTCAAGTGGTCCACCATGAGCGGTAGCAACGACCGGAATACCTCTTTCCATTGCCTCAATTATTACCATACCAAAAGGTTCTGGCGTAATAGAAGGCAATACAAAAATAGCGGTGTTGGCTAAAATATCAGTAATATCAGTTCTGTATCCTAAATACGTGACCTGTTTTTGTAGTCCTAACTCCTCTGTGAGCGTTGCTAATTTTTGATACAAAAATTCATAGCCAGGATATACATCACCACAATACACAAAATGAATTTTTTGTTTGGTTTTGGTTAAAACCTGCGCAGCAATTCTTAAAAAATAGTCTTGTCCTTTCCAAAGGTTAATTCTACCAATCATGGTGATGAGCAAGGTATCATTTGACAAATTCAAGTCGCGTTTAAGGTCTAATTGACTTGTATAATCGCCCATGTCAGGTTGACCATTGTACACAATTTCAATCAATTTTTCCTTTACACCATTTTTTATCCAATTATCTGCCACCGCTTTGCTGATAATAATAACTTTATGGGAGGAAGTATTGATTAAAAAAGAGATCAATTGTACTAAAATTCGTGGTTTTTCAATGATTTCATGAATGTGAAATACATGCTTTTTACGTAAGATAAACGCTACCAAACAGCCGACTAACACGCCCGTAGTATTGGAATAAATAATGTTTATGTTGTTTTTTTTGCAGTAAAGGGCAATTTTAAATGTTGCTAACAACAAGAACCACAACCGGTTGACAAGACCTAAAGGAGAAAAGTATTTTCTTCTGATAATGGCAAGCCTAATGATACTCGTTTTAATGTTTTTGTTTTTAAAATAGTCGGCAAGTAAACCGTCTTCCGACAAAATAACATGCGGTTCAGCACCGGCTTGGAGCGCTGCTTCAACAGAATAAATTAATACTTTACTCGAGCCGTAAAAATCAGAAGAACTATGTAGAAATAAGATGTTGCTCATTGTGCTCATTGATATTGACAATAATATTTGCGATGTGTGAAAAATAGATGAAGATCAATGGATTATCAACTAAAAAAGTAGGAATAGTAAATAAGAATATCAAGATACCCGCTTTAGAATTATTGATGTACATGGTATACGCCATCACGAAAAAATAACATACCCCTACAATACCTAAGTCGAAATGCAATTTACAAAACTCATTGTGTGGGTTTATGGGAGATCTTAAAAGGTATTTCATAAATCCTGGAAGTCCACCTGTTTGCAAATAAATATCTGCTTGACCAGGCCCATGGCCAAATACAAAATCTATAAAATCGCCACTAAATATTTGGGCGTTTAACAAGTCAACAAATACTTCTCTTTTCATTAAGAAATCTACGGTATTGTATTCCCCGCTGGTAAATAAATTCAATGCCCAACCAGAAAAGCCTTCCAAATTGATTGAAATTGGGTATAAGATAAAGTAATACACCAGAGTAAGTATAAACACTAGCCAATTATTTCTTTTCTCATAGAGTTTGAATGGCTTAATAAGCGTATAAAAAATAAGAAAGGCAGGAATTAACCCTAAAAATATGGCTCTTTTAGAGGCCAATAAAATGAAGAATATGCTTATCAATAACCAATAATATTTCTTATACACAAAAAAAGCAATTAAAAACAATCCAAATAAAATGCCTGCGTGAAACTCATTATTGGAAGCCGAGGTTTTAAATAAGGATAAATGGATAGAGAAATCACTTTCTAAGCCTACGATGGCAAAATACGAACATATTGAAATGAATAATAAATACTTAACATGGTTAAGGTTATATGACAAATTAAAACCATATATAATAAACGGGGTACTAAAAACCAGGATATCTCGGTTGATACCAGCCCAATTTAAACTACTATTTAAATTGAGAGAAATGGATACCAGACAAATGATAAAATAGCCCAATACCACATATAAATACTTGTTTTTAAAGGAGATATTGTCTTTTTTGTCTTTGGAGTACAATAAATTATACAGAAAAACCAAGCCTACAAACACAAAAGGGAGGGCATAAATAATTTTAAGACGATCAAAATAATGCCATAAAAATATGCTTGGACCTAATAAGAAATAAACATAAAAATTGACTAATGTTTTTTTAAGAGAATCATCTGTATTTGCCACTAATGGTTAATTTTAAATAGTTTTAGATAAGTTGATCTGTTAGGGTAATTTAACATCAATGAAACAAATATATAAAAAGAAAAATAGATTGCACACATTAACACTAAATTATAGAAATTATAAGACAATGGTAAAGTAGATCGGTATACATATATCAAAATTGCTAGCCCTAAGAGGGAGGTTGTGTAAAGGTAAAATTTCAAATTTAACAGGTCGAACTTGATTGTGGTAAACGACTTTATGGTATAAACCATGTACATAAAATCTACCACCCCGTTGAGGATAAATAAAATACTGATGGTATCGATACTCAGTTTAAAAATAATGGTTAACAACACAAATAAAATTAAATAAGCAAAACTTCTTGTGGTGAGGTACTTAGAATATTGCGGGTATTGGTTATTGGCTATTAAAAAATAGCTCAATAGTATAATTGAAATACCTGACAAAGCGCCCCCAACAAGCATATTGAAGTATATTTTATTGGCATGTAAAGCGAAATCAGCCCCTAACCATACAATTATTAAATCATTACCTACAAAAATAGTGGTGCCAAATACCAAGAGTACAAGCGCTGTGGTTAATTCAAAATATTTTTCAAAATCATACTTTAGAGTAGTCATATTATTTTGCTCCACTAAAGCAGCGAACTTAGGCAAGGTAAATTCAATCATTTTTCTGACCAACAAGGTATTGGCATTGTAAATAATAAAACAGGCAGAAAAATAAGCAATCACCTTTAAATCAAAGATCACCGTAATCAATAATTGATCTGCTCTATTTAGAAATTGTTCGGAAAGTCGTAGCCAAAAGCCGTATTTAATATTTTTGGTAAAATCAATAAAGGCATCTTTAGAAAATTTTACCTTAATTTTTACTACAAATTTATGAAGGTGAATGATATATATCGGAATCATTACTACCCAAACCATTGATCTTGCGAAAGTATAGCCCAAAAAATCGTATCCCCAATACACAACCAATACACCAATTAATATTCCTCCGAGATTAAAAATGACATAAAAAAAATTAGAACTCACATAATTGCCTAATCCATTGGATATTGCCCTATTCCAAGAAAACAACATGAGGGATAAAAATGAAAATCCAGTACAAATCATGGTCAAGTATAAATCAAGCCTATGGCTATCTTCAATATTTACCCAATAAAAAGCATAAGGATACCCTAACAACGTGATGAATACAATCCCTACAAGGCCCACGGTGATATATACCAACAAACTATCGGAAGCCAATTTGCCAATCAAAGCATTATTCGCTGCAATTTTTGGTGTTAACACAACTTCGTACGCACAATCGAGCAATAATAAATAACTGATTAATAAGGAGGTGATATTAATTACCCCGTACGATTCAGTACCTAAGTGATTGATAATATAAGGAGAAGTAAAAACCAATGCAAGAATTGGTATGGTAAAACCCAAAAGCCCTGAAATTGCATTGATTAAATTTTTGTTATTCAAAATTTTAGACTTTATTCGTAAAACAAGTACGGCAAATTTGTAGACAAAAATAGAAAAATTATCATATTAAAAAAAAAATGGTTATTTTTGAAAACTGTAAACCATAAATAATGATGCAAGAAAACGACAATGAATCAATATTAGTGAAAATTGAATTTGTTAAATCGCTGGTTATTAAATATAAAACAAAAGCAATTGCTTATTTTACTATTGCACTTGTTTTAGGTTTATGTTCCTTTTTTTATAGTGAAAAAGAATATACATCAGATGCTATTGGTTTAAGTTATAAAGTACCTTCTGATTATGTGGTCGATATTATTTTAGATGTGGAAGATGCCATCAAAGAACATGATGATACCACCGTGGCCAAATTATTGAATATTAGCATCGTTTCTGCCAATAAAATTGTTGCCATTAGCGCCTCTTCTTTAGATGAGAACAAAAATGTAAAAGATGATGGGGATTTATCTCAACCAAACTATTTTAAGGTTAAAATCATTTCTACCGATAAAAAAATATTTGATACTTTAAATTCAAGTTTAATTCGATTGATTAATTCAAATGATTTTATTAGTCAGAAGATATCTGCAGACAAAGATTATTTATCTAAAAACATCAATTACATCGTCAATGAAATTGATACGCTTACTAAAGTTAAAAATGAGATTGAAAAAAGAATCATCAACGGCGAATCGTCTAAGAATGTCATGTTGTTGACAGATTTTAGTAAAATTCAGTCAAACATTGTTGATTTAAAATCAAGGTTAGAAATTTTTAAAAATAAATTTAACAGAATTACAGGGATTTCAATTGTTAAGAAATTTATTAAACCAAGGAAGAAATCAGCACCAAAGTTTATCCCTATCATATTTGTTTTTGAATTAATAGCTTTACTTCTCTTTATTTTGAATGTGGTGATCTCTTTTAATTTGGATAAAAGAAAAGTAGAAGAATGAAAATAGGCATTATTGGTACTCGAGGCATCCCCAATTATTATGGTGGTTTTGAACAATTTGCTGAATATTTATCAGTGGGTTTAATTGCCAAAGGTCACCAAGTTGTAGTTTATAATTCGCATCATCACCCCTTTCAAGGCAACAATTGGAATGGTGTTGAGATTGTACACTGTAATGATCCTGAAGATAAAATAGGTACGGCAGGTCAATTTGTGTATGACCTGAATTGTATTGTAGATGCACGTAAAAGAAATTTTGATGTCATTCTGCAATTAGGATACACCAGCAGCAGTATTTGGGGATTTTTGTTTCCTAAAAAAAGTGTTGTCATCACCAATATGGATGGTTTAGAATGGAAACGAAGCAAATATGCTAAACCAGTTCAACTTTTTTTACAATTTGCCGAATATTTAGGGGTAAAATTCAGTGATTATTTAATCGCCGACTCTATTGGTATTCAAGCCTATTTACAAAAAAAATACAATCAAAAAGCGGTGTATATTCCGTATGGTGCACATGTTTTTGAGGCGCCTGATGAAACCATATTAACTGAATTTAATGTGCAAAAACAAGGCTATTCGATGCTGATCGCTAGAATGGAACCTGAAAATAGCATTGAAGTGATATTAGATGGCATAGCAGCAAGCGGCGATGGAAAACCTTTTTTAGTGGTTGGTAATGCACAAAACAAATTTGGGTTATATTTACAACAAAAGTATAAAGCGTATAGCAATATTATCTTTATAGGGCCGGTTTATGACATTAACAAATTAAACAACTTACGGTATTTTGCTTCACTCTATTTTCATGGGCATACTGTTGGTGGCACAAATCCATCTTTGTTAGAGGCCATGGCCTCTCATGCCCTTATTTGCGCACACGACAATATTTTTAACCGTTCAATTTTAGAAGAAGATGCTTTTTATTTCACAAATAAAAATGAGGTAGCGCAACTATTTAAAGCCGTTACAAATAAAGCCGAATATAGCCTTAAAATAGACAACAATATTCTAAAGATTAATGATAAGTTTTCATGGCAAAAAATCATCAATGATTATGAAGCTTATATGATACAATCTAAAAAAATATGATACTTAAATTCAATAAATAGTCAATAATTAATTGTAATGATATGGTTTTCAGTTCTCCAATATTTTTATTTATGTTTTTACCAATTATCTTATTGGTAAATAGTTTAGTAAAAGCACAATATAGAAATCAGTTTTTACTCGTAGCCAGTTTGTTGTTTTATGCTTGGGGCGAATCGTTTTATGTTTCCGTGATGTTAGGTTCTATCATCGTGAGTTATTTGGGTGGAGTGTTGATCAATTATTTTAAAAACCAACAAAATGCATCCTTAAGCAATGTGGCTTTGTATGGTTTTGTAGGGATTAATATTTTGGCATTAATCTATTTTAAATATGCCTCTTTTCTTATTGTTAATTTGCATTTAGAACAATATTTTGATAGCCAATCTTATCAATCGATACATTTACCTTTGGGGATATCGTTTTTCACTTTTCATACCTTGTCGTATTTAATTGACGTATATAAAGACAAAATTAGTGTTCAAAAAAACCTGGCAGACCACGCACTTTATGTTACGTTGTTTCCTCAATTGGTAGCGGGTCCGATTGTGCGCTACCATGATATTTCTAAACAAATTGCGCATAGAAATATCACCAAAGAAAAAACATTTGCGGGTATTTTAAGGTTTTCTACAGGCTTATGCAAAAAAGTGATTATCTCTAATCCTTTAGCCTTGGTGGCTGATGCATCGTTTAATTCAACCATTGATGCCGTTTCTCCAGTTGACGCTTGGTTAGGAATTATCTGTTATTCCTTACAAATTTATTTTGATTTTTCTGGTTATTCCGACATGGCCATTGGCTTAGGTAAAATGCTTGGTTTTGATTTTTTAGAAAACTTCAATTACCCTTATATTTCAAAATCAATACAAGAGTTTTGGAGAAGATGGCACATTTCGCTTTCCTCTTGGTTTAGAGACTATGTGTATATCCCATTGGGTGGCTCTAAAGGGGGAAATTTTAAAACCTATAGAAATATTGCCATCGTGTTTTTATTAACGGGAATGTGGCATGGGGCTAGTTGGAATTTTGTGGCTTGGGGCGCATTTCATGGTAGTTTTATTATGTTAGAAAGGGCTGGTCTTAACAAAGTATTACTATTGCTGCCTAAATTTGTTCAGAATCTATACATGCTTATTATTGTGCTAATCGGATGGATATTTTTTCGTGCAAACACCTTTGAATATGGCTTTTTTTACCTCAAAAGAATGTTTGGTTTAAGTGTGGGAGACAATTATAACTACGAAGCCATTATCAATTTTAACAATTATACCGTCTTCGTTTTTGTGATTGCCCTTGTCTTTGTATTCCCCATTAGGAAAACAATTGTTAAGTATGTATATAAAAACAGTATGCTAAAGTTAAACATACCAAGTGCAAGTTTTAGACTTGTTTTTGGGAGTCTCAATATTGTTTTTGTCTTGGTGGTGTTACTCTTAAGCTCAATGGAACTCGCTGCTAGTAGTTATAATCCATTTATTTACTTTAGATTTTAATAGTAAAAAACATGAAAAATAAATTCAATATAGGTTTTATAAGTAAATCAATTGTTACCAGTATCATTATTGGATTGATAGTGAATGTCATTTTTAGAACGACTATCGATAAAGTAATTGATAAAAAAATAAACATTAGTTTTGATGTTAAACTTGATAAAGATGATGAATTTCAAGTTTTTTATAATGATTTCAGGTCTTTTAATGAAACCTCTTCCCAATTTTTTAAAACCATTGGCGGGCAAAACAGTACCCACATTAGCCTTGAAATTCCCTATTGTGATACAGCAACTTATATTCGTATAGATCCAGGACATCAAAGCGAAAACCATAAAATTGCTATTGAAAACTTAATTATCAAAGCAGGTTCAAATGGTTTTATCATCGGAAAGCATAATTTTAAAACCTTTTTTACACACAACGATTTTATTACTAGCACCGAAGGTTCTAATTATACGTTGGTGCTCAATACCACTAAAAGACAAAATCTTTGGTCAGATTATGACCCCTTTATTATCTCCAAAAATCTAAATAAACTTTTAACCTATCAATATGAGGATGAGCTTTATAAAATAAATATGGCCTCCTTGGCTGTAGCGTTATTTGTTTTATTGGTGTTCATGTTTAGTTCTATCCAACATTTTCATTTATTCAGTGCGCTATTTTTAAGTGCCATTGTTGCGGTTTTATTATTTTGGATGGCCAATGCTATCGCTTCCAATGTCATTGAAAAAACATTAAAACTTTCATTTGATGTTAAAGTAAATTATGATGACGAGTTTCAAGTATTTTATACCAGCAAAGAGGGCATTTTTAAAGAGGAAAACTCCATTAAATCGCCTGTTTTTAAAGCTAAAACCAACCATTTACAATTTGAAATTCCTTATAACGATACCGCCACTTTTATCCGAATAGACCCTGGTGTAAATCGTGATAACAAGGAAATTGCCATTGAAAACATTGTTTTAAGTGCTGGTGCTGCAAACATTAAAGTAGGAAAAGATTTTATAGAAAGTTATTTTTCTAAAAATGGATTTATTCCTCACATCAATTACAATTTTAATTCGGTCAATTTAACCACGACTACGCTTAAGGGCTTATGGTCGGAGTATGATCCATTTTTACAGTCAAAAAATTTAAATACCGTTATTATTTACAATAAACCCAATTTATCTTCTTATGTATTTTATTTAATCATCATCATTGGCATTTTAACCTTATCGTTTTTTGTTCATTATTTTACTAATTTTCAAAGCAACGATTCAAAATTCTTCTATAAAAATACAATCAATAGCCTAGGAGGAGCAATTTTCATTATTGTTATTTTATTGCCATTCTTTGATCAACAATTTTCAATCTATGCAAGTTTAGATGAAAACAGAGCCAAACCGCAAGAGGTAATTTTCAATATTCGTGAAATAAATACGTACCCAAGTAAGTTTTCTAAATACTATGAGGAAAATTTTGGCTTCAGAACTGCCTTAATTCATTTAAGAAGTTTTATATACATCAACGTATTCCACGAATCGCCTACACCAAACAAAGTAGTATTTGGCAAAAACGGTTGGATGTTTCACAATGATCCTAACGATTACATTGTAAAAGACTTCACGCATACCAATCTGCTTTCAGAGACACAATTGCAACAATTGGTTGTAAACTATAAAAATAAAAAACATACTTTAGATACATTAGGCATTAAGTATTACAGAACATTTTATCCAAACACTCATACTGTATACCCAGAAAATTTTAACTATAAAAGTAAGTTATTAATTAAAGGTAATATCAGCAGGGCAGATCAAATAATAGCCTATTTCAATAGTAAGCAATTAAACAATGCCATTATTGACCATAGACCATTATTTGCTACTAAAAAGGCTACTGAAAAGTTATACTTGAAACATGATACCCACTGGAATCAATTGGCTGCCTTTTATGCCTATAACAATATCATTAAAAATGTAAACAAAGACTTCCCTCAGGTTAAACCACTGCAAAAAGAACAGTTTAATATTAAAAATATAGCAATTAAAGGTGGTGATTTAGTTAATTTAATGGGTACTCATAATCCAAAAGACTATACAGAAGTTGCTCCAATCTTTTATCCTAAAAGTGATTCACTAGCGTTCTATTTTGAAAACCCTAATTTTAAAAGATGTAAGTATTTTGAAAATAACCCAACCGATTATCAATCATTGGTTATTTCTACGATCAATCCTAAAGCGAATAACAAACTCAAAGTTTTGATATTTAGAGATTCGTTTACCAAAGCATTATATACTTTTATGTCTAGTCAGTTTTACCAAGTGATATATGTTTGGGGCGATTTTAATATGGAAACTGTTAAAACCCTAAAACCTAATATTGTGATAGAATCTAAAGTTGAAAGAATATTTTACGACCCAAACAATTAGTTTGGGTTGTAATTTTAATCACTTTTGTCTTTTATATAATATTGGATACCGATTTGGTATTGATTGCTTTTAACGACTTATCAACAAATTCACTGACCAGTTTTTAAACAAATTGACATGAAATTTTTACAATTATTGCCCTTTTGTAGCGTCATTTTTTGTTTAGGTTGTGCTAAAAAAACAACCTTCAATCCTTTAGCAAATGATTTACACTGGGAAAATCCTTCCATTGAAGTAGCAATGCTTCAAAATTCACCAACAGCACCCCATGATATTGTAGCGCAAGGTGATGTAAATGAGACTAAAGTTCATTTTCCATTGGCTGCTTCAGTTAAACGGGTAGGCAATAGCCCTTTTGTTAAAACGGCTTTACAAAGTCGACAAGATTATGCTCAATTGAAGGATAAAGAATACCCACGAAAAGCCAATCCTTTTGAAGTAGTCGTTATATTTTTAGGGCTAATGATTATTGTTGGTTTATTGATATTAGCCATTATAGCCTTTGGATTTTTGGCTTTGTTTATATTGGCTGGTTTATTGGGTTTTGCTTTATTTAGGTCAATTTTTCCTAAAAAAATGAAAATAAAAGACAAAGAAGTCTGAAATTTTATTGTTGGCAACATCAATTTCAACACAGAGATATGGCTTTTGTGTAATTACTTTGGCAACATTAAATCGTATCGTTTGATTTCTTGGGTAATGGTGAGGGAATTTCCAATGATCCAAGGATTGTATGCCATAACTACGGCATAATTAAGTCCTGTTTTTTTACACCAATCCTTAAAATTGGTAATGGTTCTGGTAATCGGGAATAAACGAATGTTAAGTCTGAATTTTTTGGGAAACTTCTTCAGCTTGTATTTTTTGGGATATTCTAGTACTTCTTTGTAGGCGAGAATCTTATACAAATACTTGGCCGATTCACGGTTGAGTTTTAAGTCGTGGTAAGAGTTAGAACGGTGTCTTTTACAGGCTTTGATCATGGCGGGCATGCCCATATTGTACGACGCTGCTGCATTGGTCCAGTTTCCAAAATACCTTTTAGTAAGGTTAAAAAATTTACAAGCCGCATACGTTGATTTTACAGGATTGTATCGTTCATCAATTTCATGGTTGATATGTAAACCATATTCAAGTCCTGTTCCTTTAACGATTTGCCAAAATCCTACGGCGCTTCTGTTAGAAATACGATTGGCTTGGAGGTTACTTTCAACGACTGCAATGTATTTGAAATCATCAGGAATTCCTTTTCGTTTCAGAATAGGCTCAAGAATAGGAAACCAAAGTTCTGCATTTCGAAGCATGATTGCCATTTCAGTTGAATGGCGTGCTACATTTTTAAGTTCGCGTTCAAACATTTTAAGTTTGGCCTTTTTTTCAAAAGGGAAGTGCTCACCGGCAAAGGCATATTTTTCGAAATGAGAAATATCAATCGCAAAATCATCATCCACATAATCATACTTATGCAACTCATATAGCTGAAAAGCAATATAAAAGAGCAATAAGCCAATAAAACTGAGGATAATTTTAAACATTTACTTTAAGAGAATAAATCGAGATTAAAGACCTAATTTTTTAGCTTCGTTCCAATAAACATCCATTTCTACCAAATTCATTGAGGCTAATGTTTGTCCATTAATTTTAGCTTGCGTTTCGATGTAATTAAATCTTCGAATAAATTTTTTATTGGTTTTTTCAAGTGCCGTTTCCGGATTAATTTTAGTAAACCGAGCGAAGTTTACCAAAGAAAAAAGTAAATCCCCGAATTCTGCTTCCGTAGCTTCCTCGTTTTCAGGACTTGGATTCAAAAATTCTGCTTCAAATTCAAGCAATTCTTCTTTTACTTTAGCCCAAACATCCGCTTTATTATCCCAATCAAAACCGGCACCTCTTGCTTTGTCTTGTATACGTATGGCTTTTAACAAAGCAGGCAAAGCCTTCGGAACGCCACCTAACACCGTTTTTTCACCCCCTTCTTTGAGTTTAATTTGCTCCCAATTGCGTTTTACTTCTTCTTCATTCTCGACCTTTACGGTGCCATATATATGTGGATGACGCACCGTCATTTTATCGCATAAACTATTGATTACATCTGTAATGTCAAATGCATTGGTTTCGGAGGCTATTTTTGCATAAAAAATCAAATGAAGTAAAATGTCCCCAATTTCCTTTTTTACTTCTTGCAAATCATTTTCCATGATGGCATCTGCCAATTCAAAGGTTTCTTCTATCGTTAAATGTCGTAAAGAAGCAATGGTTTGTTTTTTATCCCAAGGACATTCGGCACGCAACTCATCCATGATGGTGAGTAAACGGTCGAATGCTTGAAGTTTTTCTGCCCTTTTCGGATCTGGATATTTCATTGGTTTTAATTTTAGAATTAGTGTTTTTTTACTAAAAACTCATCGCTCATCACGCTTTTTATATCTCACAAATAGATACAAATACAAAACCCTAGAATACCTTAATAAAAGAGGGTATGTCAGCACTACTATACCTAAATTAACCCCTAAAACTATTTCAATAGGTTGATTGAACTGAATATGTAATATAACTAGACTTAGCAAAACCAATACGACAATAAAGCCATAACTCACGTACATGGCACCAGTCCAAAAACCAGGCTCTTGTTCAAAATACAAGCCACAATGCGTGCATTTTTGAGGCATAGCAAGCATTTTTTTGAGGTGATAAGGATTGGTATTGTTAAACAAATTTCCCTCATGACATTGAGGACATTTGCATTTTAATAAACCGTATAAAAGAGATGATTTGGCTAGCATAATTTAAAATTCTTGCACCCTTCTAGCCAAATTCATTCTTAAACCAATATTAAAAATGAGGGCTTTATTGTTTACGAAAGTATTAGAGTACGATCTTGCGATCATCTCTACGTCAATAAATAGGTTGTGTTTAAGCATATAGGATGCCGTTGCACTAAGGTAAATTAAATGGGTAGTATTCCCTTGTCCTATTACATTATGGAGGCTGTGTTTATCACTTACCAATACATAAGGTTTAAAAATATTACCCCCGAAATTTCCAGCACCAAGGTTAGTGTTGTTAGAATCTAGGCCAATATTGGCATAAATTAATTTACCCATCAATTGAAGTTTATGTAAAGGCTGATAACGTAATATCCCGATGTATTCATTGAAATTAGCGCCATAAGGATGTGCCAAGGCCTGACCATAATTGGTGTAATTGGTATAATTGCTGAAATGGGCATACGTATATGGTCTAACGATATTGGTTTCTACTTGCACATCTAGCGTAGGAATATTAAATATATTAATGGTTTTGAGACCAATTTGTAGTCCTTGTTTATTGGTCCAAGAGCCATTTCTAGCGATAACATTGGCAAAAATAAATTCATCGATAAATACTTGTCCATAAAGAGAAAAATGTTTGAGCATATTTAATTTAAAATCTAAGCCCAAGTTTGCATTGTCAGGACTTCCATTTTGTTGTTCTGCCCATCGGTAAAAAATAATAGGATTCATATAATTGATGTCAAAACTACCTTGATTGCTAGAGTCGGAACGGCCAAAAACGATACTTTCAAACAAGCCAATATTAAAATGCTTGTTTACATTTAAACTCAAATGATGCAAGGCAAAATACTTGCGAGGATATAAATTATTAGGACCGAAATCATTAGGCCCCATGGCATTCATTTGAGCAAACAAATTGGTGTATTTTAATTTCCAAACAGAGGTTTGTATTTTTAAAAACAAATAGCTATTCCCAAAATCAGATAAAATTAATGACCGCATGCCATTGCCAATAAAGTTTTTATCATGGCCAAATTGTAGGTTGATATTTTTAGTGGCATTAAACGTAATATACCCTCTAGCGGTAATAAAATCTCGGGCGGTTACTTTAAATGGTTTATGAAAACCTTCTCCAGGCACAGCGCCAGTATTGGTGATAAAATTGTTGACATAGGTATTGTAATTGATTTGATTATCGGTTAAAAATGAATAAAAACCCACTTTTTTATTGATCATCCCTCTTATTTCTACTCCTTTGGTGTTGGTATACCGGTAGCCAGCAGCATTGGTTTCTCCTCCAATTTGAGAATGCAGCACCACATTGGTTTGTATTTCAAAATCTTTGTCTTGATAACTTAAAAGGGCATTTGGTTTGGTATAGCAAAACTTCAACAAAGCTTTTTTGCTATTTACCTCAGTTTTTAAATGTTCCCAATTGTCGGTTGTTAGATACGAATTGTTGAAATCGTCTTGTTTAGATTTTTTAATGGTCGAATCAGTATTGGCTTGTTCAATAGTATGGGCAATTTCACTACGCAAGTAAGGCTTAAAAGAAGTATGCAGCAAATTGAGTTGTCCTGATTGAATTTCATTTCTGTCAATCAGGTAGTTATAGTCTGTGTTTAAAGGGGCATAAACACTTTGGGCCATACTACCATGCCAATTTAATAACAGCAAAAGTGTTAAAACAGCTAATAAAAGTCTGTTGGTCATATATTTTTTTGCTTCAAATATAATTTATTATGATTAACAGTTTTATTATTTCTTTAAATAATTGAAATTAGCAGATTCATGAACCTGAAAAAACAATATGTTACTGATTTATACCACCAATGTTACGGCAAGAGTTCAATACACTTTTGATATTATTTTTAAGCATGTTTTAAAAACAGAATACCAATTCACCGATAACAAAGAAGCCTATTTTAATCATATTGGAGCAAAGTTTAGTTACGGACCCCATAAAGAAGCAGAGGGCTTATTTTTTGGTGCCGCAAATATTTTATATGAAGAAGATATCTATAAACACCAACTTGAAGCCATTGAATGGAATGGAATAAAAGGTTTTTTTACGATAAAAGACTTAGGTTTTTTGCCATTTGACCCATTTGCTACTTCATTTTATATGGTATCTAGGTATGAAGAATATACCGCAGTGCATAAAGACAAATACAACAGGTACTTGGCAGAAGAAAGCTTAAGTTACACCTATAATTTACTTGACAAACCAATGGTGAATTTGTATGCCTTGGAAATCAAGAAAATAATTCAAAGTTTTTATCCAACTTTTAGATTTCCGGAATTAAAATACAACTACGTGCCCACTTTTGACATAGATGTGGCTTTTGTGTATAGCAACAAAGGCATTTTAAGGTCAACGATAGCTTTTGCAGAAGATTTATTTCAACTTAGGTTTAGCAATTGTTTAGAGCGTATTTTAACTGGGTTAAAAATGAAACAAGACCCTTATGATTCGTATAAGAAACAAATAGAAATAAGTGATAAATTTAACTTAAACCCTTTATATTTTATATTGTTAGGCGATTTTGGAGGCAATGATAAAAATATTCCTCATTATAATAAAAATTACATAGCGCTTATTAAAAAATTGCATGAAAAATATGAAGCTTGTTTTCATCCATCCTTTGGGTCTACTCGTTCGGAGAAACAACTAGCCATAGAAAAAAGCAGAATTGAAAAAATAACAGGCGCTAAAACCACTAAATCAAGACAGTTTTTTAACAAACTAAACCTTCCAACCTACTATCAGCGTTTGGCAGCACTTGGTATTACTGACGACTATTCTATGGGTTATCACAAACACTTGGGTTTTAGGGCTGGGATTTGTAGTCCTTTTCCTTTTTTTGATTTGGAACAAAATCAAACGACTACCTTACTATTGCATCCATTTTGTATAGTAGATAAATGTTTTAAACTTCATTTAAGAATTCGTTCTTCTGAAGTCGTATACCATGCTAGGCTTATGAAAGAAGCCGTTAAAGCGGTAGGGGGAGATTTTTCTGTAATATTTCATAATGAAACCTTAGGAACCAAAAAAATGTGGCAAAACTGGCGAAATGTTTACCATGACATTTCTAAAATGGCAACCGAATAACCTCAATTGATCAGACCTTTTAATATACAAACATCGATGTTAAGCAATTTCTTTAGTTTCATGACCGTGGTATTGCTAAGTATGTTTAAATTTATTGCTGGTCCTTTGGCTGGGGCGGGGCTCAAATTGCCATTGCCTTATACCATTGTTGCAACCGTTACGGGCATGATGCTGAGTGTATTGCTGATTAGTTTTGCAGGTCCATTTATTAAAAAAAATATCATTCATCGTTTTTGGCCACCAAAGGTGTTGTTTTCCAAAAAAAATCGCAGAATTGTAAGCATTTGGAAAAAATATGGACTTCTTGGCGTTGCATTTTTAACGCCCATATTATTAAGTCCTATTGTCGGAACCTTAATCGCAGCTAATTTTGGAGAAAAGGCTTTAAGAATTGTTACTTATATGTTTGTTTCTGCATTATTATGGGGCATTGGAATCGCAACCGTCATTTATCAAATCAAACAAGTGCTCGTGTAAGCAATGGACTTATTCATCTAAGATTTTAAAAATTTTAGACACCACTGAGGCATCCCATCCTCTTTTGTTGCTGAGTACAATGATGGTTGATTTATCGCATAGTCGGCGTGCAAAATATGGACAGAAGCCATGCCATAAACCGGCATGAAACACCACTTTGCTGTCATCGTCTTGGATATTGGTTCGCCAACCAAAACCATAGTTTCTTTTGCCTTTAAATTCTTTGTTGGCTGGAGTATATGCCTCCTCTAAGGTACTTAATTGTACGATTTTCCCGGTATACAGTCCCTGATCCCATTTAAACAAATCATCCACACAAGAATACACCCCTTTATCACCTGTCACTCCATCTAAGTAATCATGTCCTGAAGGAAACCAATTGCTTAAATGGCCGGTCGCAATATTGGTTTTATTGTCTAAGGAGCCAAAAGTGAAAATAAAGGTATTTTTCATTCCTAAAGGATCAAAAACATTTTTTTTCATGAACGAAGGAAAAGGCATGCCAGTTAGTTTTTCGACTATAGCCGCTAAAACAGCATAACCAGTATTGGAATAATCATGACGACGATTGGGGTTAAAATTAATCCCTGGTCGTTTATTGATCATGAGATTGATTAAATCTTGGTTATTGATAGGTGTTCTTCGGTCTGTGATATGGTCACAAAACCACATGTATTCGCTAAGCCCAGAGCGGTGGGTGAGCAACATTCTTATGGTAATGTTTTTATATGGGAAATCAGGATAAAACCTATTGATATTGTCATCATAATTGAGCTTTCCTTGCTCTTTCATCATCATCACCGCTACGGCGGTAAACTGCTTAGAAACAGAGGCCAATTGAAAATCTGTTTGCACATTGAGTGCTTGTCGTTTTCTATAATTGGCAAAACCAAATGCATTTTTATAAAGTACTTGTCCTTCTTGGGCGACTAAAATACAGCCATTAAAATACTTTTTTTGAAGGAGATTTTCAATTTTTTTAATTTTCTCTGCGGCACGAATATCTCTTAAGATATAAAAACTTGTGTCTAATTTAATGTCTATTAAATTATATGCTTCATGTGGTTTTGCGGTAGTGGTTTTTATTTCATTGCGCGTGCCACAACCACCCAAAACAATCGAGATACCAAGCAATATAATTAATAATAATGGTTTAAACATAGGGTCGTGGTACACTTATTTTAATTCAGAAACCCCTCCAGAAATGATAAATTTCATCACTTCTGCAGATGATTTGTTGATGGGAGTAACGTTTTGTACGGGAACAATGAACAATTCGCCGGAAAAATTATAAGAATGAGGCAAGTATACCGCAATTTTATCTGTTATTCCCAAGGAGGACAAATCATTTTGGGTAATAAAACCTATTTTTTCTATGGCGAGTTCAGGATTTAATTTTACCAACACGGGTTTGTTAAACTTTTTATCATTGCCCACAAACGCATTGATCAAATCCTTAATAGAAGTATAAATGATGCCTAAAAAAGGTGTTTTGGTGATGGTTAAGTCAATAAAATTAAACAAGGGTTGAATAATAATGGTGGAGGCCAAATACCCCAAACTTGTAATGGAGCCTACAATAATAAGGATGCCAAGCCCCGGAATGGTAATATGCAACAAGCCATCAAACCAACGAATCGTTGAAACGGTTAAACTTACCGTAAATGCCAAGGGAGCAGTCAACAATAAGCCTTGAAAAAAGTATTTTAACAATAAGGCTCCTATATTTTTTCTCATCATCCACAAATTTAAAATTTTGGACTTACAATTACGATATAAAGCACATAATTATCTACATAAATTTATTAGGCACTTTATGCGTAGATTTTATCCCCCCTTATTGCCTTGAAAAACCAAGATATTACCTTTTATGTCCCCATTTAAAATACAATTATTCCTAATTCAACAAAGAATGTCCACATTTTTTGTATTTCTGTAAATATGCTTTTACATTTGTCGATTACAGTATTAGAAATAATATAACTCAACCATATGCCAAATCTTGATACGCCGTCCGATTTCTTACCCATCATGATGCAATTTGCTTTTGCATTAGGGTTTGTGGTCATTACCATGTTAGCGACACATTTGATTGGACCGAAACGCAAAACCAAACACAAACTTGAAACCTTTGAATGTGGGATAGAGTCGATAGGTAATGCCCGTAATCCTTTCTCTATTAAGTACTTCCTTACCGCAATTCTTTTTGTTTTGTTTGATGTGGAGGTAATTTTTATGTATCCTTGGGCGGTTAATTTTAAAGCACTTGGATGGGAAGGTTTTATGGAAATGTTGGTATTTATGGCCTTCTTATTATTGGGTTTCTTTTATGTAATCAAAAGAAAAGCCTTAGATTGGGAACATTAAAAATCAATTTTCTGATTTCGAATTTTCATTCGAAATATGGCTTGATATAGTATTTGTTAGATAAACAATAAAAGAATTAGCACGATGGTAGAATTTCAAAAAGCCCCTGAAGGAATAGAAGGACCTGGCTTTTTTGCGACAAGCTTAGATTCTGTAGTAGGTTTGGCAAGAAAAAACTCGCTTTGGCCTCTTCCTTTTGCCACTTCCTGTTGTGGTATTGAGTTCATGGCCACCATGGCCAGTACCTACGATTTTGGTCGTTTTGGTTCTGAACGCCCAAGCTTTTCTCCTCGTCAAGCCGATTTGCTTATGGTAATGGGAACCATTGCCAAAAAAATGGCGCCAGTATTACGTCAGGTATATGAGCAAATGGCCGAACCACGTTGGGTAATAGCAGTAGGGGCTTGCGCTTCTAGTGGTGGCATTTTTGATACCTATAGTGTTTTACAAGGTATTGATGAAGTTATTCCGGTAGATGTATATGTACCGGGCTGTCCTCCAAGACCAGAACAAATTATTGATGGTTTTATGAGAATTCAAGACATGGTCGCTAAAGAATCGGTCTCAAGAAGAAGCTCAGAAGAATATAAACGTTTGTTGGCTAAATACGATTTTAAATAATTATGGCAGCACTCACTAACGCAATCGTTTTAGAAAAACTAATCGCCAAATTCGGGGAAGGCATATTGTCGCATGAGGAACCTTATGGCATGTTGACCATCGTTGCCGATAAAAATATCAATGTTGACATTTTGAAGTTTTTGTTTGATGACGAATCGCTTCAATTTCAATTCATGACCGACCTTTGTGGCATACACTATCCTAACCAAGCATTAGAATTAGGGGTGGTTTATCATTTACATAGTCTTCAAAACAATGTACGTGTACGCTTTAAATTCTTCGTTGCTAAAGCCGAGCCCACAATTGCTACTGCAACAACCGTGTTTGCTACTGCTAATTGGCAAGAAAGAGAAACCTTTGATTTCTATGGCATCGTATTCGAAGGCCATCCTGATTTAAGACGTATTCTTAATGTCGACAGCATGGAGGTGTTTCCACTTCGTAAAGAATATCCTTTAGAAGATCCCAATAGAATCGATAAAAATGATTATTTATTCGGAAGATGATTTTCCCTTCGGGAATTTTAAATGTTGAATTTTAAATTCAAAAAAGAGTTGATTTCCAATAAAAGGTTGGAAATGTTGAATTTTAAATGTTTAATTAAAAATTCAAAAAATTGATAATTGCAAATGATAAATTTTGAACTCAAGAATCAATTCAAAATTTAAAGTTTAAAATTCAAAATTAACAAAGAAATGTCACAGCACTTAACACATAACGAACTAGTAAAAGAGACCACGACGCTAAATCTTGGTCCTACGCACCCTGCCACCCACGGGGTGTTTCAGAACGTACTTGAAGTAGATGGAGAACGTATTGTTAGTGCTGAACCAACCATTGGTTATATTCACCGTGCATTCGAAAAGTTAGCAGAACATCGCCCTTTAAACCAAATCACCCCGATAACCGATCGTTTAAATTATTGCTCTTCTCCTATCAACAATTTGGGATGGCACATGACCGCCGAAAAGTTATTAGGGATTGAAATACCAAAACGTGTAGATTATATGCGTGTGGTGATTATGGAATTGGCACGTATTTCAGATCACTTAATTTGTAACAGTATTTTGGGTGTTGATACAGGCGCTTTTACAGGTTTCTTGTATGTAATGCAACAAAGAGAAAAAATATACGACATCTATGAAGAAATTTGTGGTGCGCGTTTAACCACCAACATCGGTAGAATAGGTGGCTTTGAAAGAAATTTCAACGACAATGTTTTCAAAAAAATTGATACTTTTTTAATTGAATTCCCTATTGTGTACCGTGAGTTTCAAAACTTGTTTGAACGCAATAGAATTTTTATGGATAGAACCATCGGGGCTGGTCCTATTTCTGCAGAAAGAGCCTTGAATTATGGTTTTACTGGCCCTAACTTAAGAGCTGCTGGGGTAGATTATGATGTTAGGGTGATGAATCCTTATGCTTCTTACGAAGATTTTGACTTTGCTATTCCTATTGGCATCAACGGTGATACTTACGATCGTTTCATGGTAATCAATGAAGAGGTTTGGGAAAGTCTTAAAATTATTGAACAAGCCATCGATAAAATTAAAAAAGAACCGCAAGGCATTTACCATGCTGATGCTCCAAAAATATACTTGCCTGATAAAAAAGAGGTATATACCAATATGGAGGCATTAATTTATCACTTCAAAATAATTATGGGAGAAGTAGATGCCCCTGTTGGCGAAGTATATCATTCGGTAGAAGGCACTAATGGTGAGTTAGGCTTCTATTTGGTGAGTGATGGTGGTCGTACGCCTTATAGACTTCACTTTAGAAGACCTTCATTTATATACTACCAAGCTTATCCTGAAATGATTAAGGGAGGTTTAATCTCTGATGCCATCGTTACTTTAAGTAGTCTAAACGTTATTGCCGGAGAATTGGATGCTTAGTAGTTAACAGTTGTCAGTATTCAGTTTACAGTTATCAGTTAATAAATAATTAAACTGATTATAGAAAAATAAAAACTGAATATCGAAAACTAAAATTGAAACTGATACAATTTGTCACTTAAGAATGAGTAAAAAATCGTATTGATTCTGTAAATACCGAAATCTGAAAACTGTTAACTGTTAACGGAGAACTGTTAACTGAGAATTGAGAATTGAAAACTGAGAACTGAAAACTGAATACTGAATACTCTAAATATGTCAGAGTTAACAACAAATAAAATTGAATTTTCTCCTGAGGCCAAAGCCATAGTTGCAAAATATATCAATAAGTTTCCGGAAGGAAAATCAAAGTCGGCGCTTATCTCTATCCTACATTTGGCTCAAGCGGAGTTTGATGGCTGGTTAAGTCCTGAGGTGATGGATTATGTGGCTTCAATTCTAAACATCAAACCTATTGAGGTGTACGAAGTAGCTACTTTCTATTCACAGTATTACATGAAACCTCAAGGTAAATATGTAATGGAAGTTTGCCGCACAGGACCTTGCTGTTTAAATGGTGCCGAAGAAATTATAGCATATATCTGTAACAAATTGGGGATCAAAGAAGGCGAAACCACTGCTGATGGTAAATTCACTGTAAAAGGGGTAGAATGTTTGGCGGCTTGTGGTTCAGCACCTGTTATGCAAGTGGGATTAAATTACCACGAACATTTATCTGAAGAAAAAATAGATGGCCTAATTGAACAATTTAGTGCCGAAAATAAAGTATCAAGACCTTTCTGTTAATGGCAAATATTAAAATTCTTACCCAGCACATAGACGTTCCTGGCATTGAAACTTTTGAAGTTTACCGCAAAAATGGTGGGTATGCTTCAGTAGAAAAAGCGGTTAAAACAATGTCTCCTGATGATGTTACTGAAGAAGTAAAAAAATCGGGCTTAAGAGGTCGTGGAGGCGCTGGATTTCCAACAGGGATGAAATGGAGTTTTGTAGATAAAAAATCTGAAAACCCACGCTATTTGGTTTGTAATGGTGACGAAAGTGAGCCAGGAACATTCAAAGACCGCTATCTAATGCAAAAAAATCCCCACGCTTTAGTGGAGGGTATGATTACTGCCAGTTATGCTATTGGAGCAAAAACATCTTACATCTACATCAGAGGGGAGATGATTTATGTGGTAAGAATCATTCAAAAAGCCATAGATGAAGCGTATGCCAATGGTTTTTTAGGAAAAAATATATTAGGCTCTGGATTCGACTTAGACCTTCATGTCACTTGTGGTGCAGGTGCTTATATCTGTGGAGAAGAAACAGCCTTAATCGAATCGTTAGAAGGAAAACGTGGTAATCCTAGGATTAAACCTCCTTTCCCTGCCATTGCTGGTTTATATGGTTGCCCAACAGTGGTAAACAATGTCGAAACAATTGCTGCCGTTTCTTGGATTGTAGTGAATGGTGGTGACGAATATGCTAAAATTGGGGTTGGTAGAAGTACCGGAACCAAGTTAATTTCGGCCAGTGGTCACCTCAACAAACAAGGGGTATATGAAATTGAATTAGGATTACCTGTACAAGAATTTATTTATTCTGATGAATATTTAGGCGGTGTGCCTAATGGTAAAAAATTAAAGGCCGTTATCGCTGGTGGTTCTTCTGTTCCTATTTTGCCAATTGCCATGTTGTTAAAAACGGCTGCAGGGGAAGATAGGTTAATGTCGTACGAATCACTTTCTGATGGTGGTTTTGCTACTGGAACCATGCTTGGATCTGGTGGTTTTATTGCCATGAATGAAGATACTTGTATCGTTAAAAATACTTGGAATCTTTCACGTTTTTATCACCATGAATCATGCGGACAATGCAGTCCTTGTCGTGAAGGAACAGGGTGGTTAGAAAAAGTTTTACATGCCATTGAATCCGGTCACGGAAAACAAAGTGACATTGATTTGTTGGTAGATATTGCTAAAAAAATTGAAGGAAATACCATTTGTCCACTTGGAGATGCTGCTGCATGGCCAGTAGGAAGTGCGATTCGTCACTTTAGGGATGAATTTGAATGGCATATTAGTCATCCAAAAGAAGCTACGGCGAAAGGCGCGGTATATCCGGGTATAGTGATGAGTGTTTAGTGTTGAATGTTTAGTAAAAGAATTATACATAGACATTCATCTATCAAATATAAAACTGTAATTCAGTTTTGAGTCTTTTAAAACTCTGAACTGAAAACTGAAAACTGAAAACAAAAAATGGATCTATTTAAAGTAACAATCGATGGAGATGTAGTAGAGGTGGCACCAGGAACCACTATTCTACAAGCTGCCCGTCAGTTAGGAAAACATGTTCCTCCTGCGATGTGTTATTACTCAAAGCTAGAAGGTTCGGGTGGTAAATGTCGTACTTGTATTGTTAAAGTTACTCAAGGTTCTGAAAAAGATCCTCGTCCGATGCCAAAACCTGTGGCTTCTTGTCGTACGATGGTAATGGATGGTATGGTCGTTGAAAACGAAACCTCACCTGAAGTAATTGCTTCCAGAAAAGGGGTTGTTGAAATGTTATTGATTAACCATCCACTTGATTGCCCTATCTGTGACCAAGCCGGGGAATGTGATTTGCAAAACCTAGGCTATAAACATGGTGTACAAAGTACCAGGTATGATTTTCCTAGAAGAACATTCAAAAAAATAGATATTGGTCCTTATGTGCAATTACACATGACCCGTTGCATTTTGTGCTACAGGTGTGTATTTACAGCCGATCAATTGACCAAACAACGTGTACATGGTATTCTTGGCAGAGGCGATGCCGCCGAAATTAGTACCTATATTCAACATTCTATTGACAATGAGTTTTCTGGAAATGTAATTGATGTTTGCCCAGTAGGAGCCTTAACCGATAAAACATTCCGTTTCAAAAATAGAGTATGGTTTACCAAACCTATGAAAGCACATCGTTCCTGTGATAAATGTTGCGGTAAAACCAATGTTTGGATGCGTGGAGAAGAAATTCTACGGGTAACTGCTAGAATGGATCAATGGGGTGAGGTAGAAGATTTTATTTGCAACACATGTCGTTTTGAGAAAAAAGAAACCAAAGATTGGACTATCGAAGGACCAACACATATTCCAAATAATTCTGTAATTTCACAAAATCATTATGAAGTGGTCGCAGATAAGCCAGTGGTACCTGCTCACCCAAGTATTCATACCCTAGGACCAATTAAAGAACTTCCGTTTAAACCTTAGTGGAACCGCTAAAGTAGAACGGTAGATATAAAATGAATTAATACTAGTATTGCTATTAGTTTAAGCATCTCAACATGGATATAGAAATCATATTTAAATTAATCCTCATCGCTTCGATCTTTGGCTTAAGCCTAGTGACAGCCATGTATTCAACACTTGCGGAAAGAAAATTTGCAGGTTTTTTCCAAGACCGTTTAGGCCCAGATCGTGCTGGTCCTTATGGAATTTTGCAACCTTTGGCCGATGGTATTAAGCTATTTAGCAAAGAAGAAATTATTCCTGAGTCTGCCAATACCTTTTTGTTTTTAGCAGGTCCTTCTTTGGCAATGCTAACGGCATGTATGACGAGTGCGGTGATTCCTTGGGGTACTTATATCGAATACGACGGCTACCGTTTACCCTTACAAGTTGCAGATATTAATGTAGGCATATTGTATGTTTTTGGCGTTGTTTCTTTGGGTGTTTATGGGGTCATGATTGGTGGATGGGCTTCGAACAATAAATTTTCTTTATTAGGAGCCATCAGAGGAGCCTCTCAAAATATCAGTTATGAAATTTCTATGGGCTTGTCGATTATTGCTTTGGTGATGATTACGGGTTCTTTAAGCATGAGAGAAATTACCGAACAACAATCGGGTTTACACGGCATGAATTGGTATATCATTAAACAACCGCTTGGTTTCTTAATTTTCTTGATTTGTTCTTTTGCTGAAACTAACCGTACGCCATTCGATTTACCTGAATGCGAAGCTGAATTAGTTGGTGGTTACCATACCGAATACAGCTCTATGAAATTGGGTTTCTATTTATTTGCGGAATACATTAATATGTTTATTTCTTCGGCAGTAATGGCAACACTTTATTTCGGTGGGTATAACTTTCCATTCATGAATGATTTGGGCTTGTCTCAAAACATGGTAGCGGTACTTGGTATTGGTGCTTTATTTACCAAAATATTACTATTCATCTTCTTCTTTATGTGGGTGAGATGGACTGTGCCAAGGTTCCGTTATGACCAATTAATGCGTTTGGGCTGGCAAGTACTTATTCCGCTTGCGATCTTAAACATAGTTATCACAGGTGGAGTTGTATTATTCTTCCAGTAATTTGTTCCTCTTGAATAAATGCTTTTAAAAAATGAAATCGCTAACCAATAGATCTAAAGTAGTTGTTAACACGCAAATGACTTTCATGGAAAGAATTTATCTTCCTGTGATTATGAAAGGCATGTTGGTAACACTCAAACACTTTTTTAGAAAAAGTGTTACCATTAGGTATCCTGAAGTAAAACGTTTGTTTGCTTCTGCCTATCGTGGTTTACATGTACTTAAAAAAGACGAAAACGGTGCTGAAAGATGTACGGCTTGCGGTCTTTGCGCTGTTTCTTGTCCGGCTGAAGCCATTACCATGACTTCTGCGGAAAGACAAGTAGGGGACGAAAAATTATACAGAGAAGAAAAATATGCTTCGATGTATGAAATTAATATGTTAAGATGTATTTTCTGTGGCCTATGCGAAGAAGCTTGTCCGAAAGAAGCGATATTCTTAACCAATGAAGAATTAGCCCCTTCTGTATACGAAAGAAAAGATTTAATATTTGGTAAAGATAAATTAGTGGAAAAAGAACACCATCCTTCTGGAAAAGTAAGAGGTGGTGGCCCTTTAATCGAAAGACTGTATCATCATGGATAAAATGTTTTATTTCCTTGCCTTCTTGGCAATTTTGAGTGCTTTAATGGTGGTGTTGGTTAAAAATCCAATCCATAGCATATTGTATTTGTTGGTAACATTTACAAGTATCACCGGACATTATATTTTGTTCAATGCACAGTTTTTGGCTGCGGTCAATTTTATCGTGTATATGGGTGCGATCATGGTTTTGTTTTTGTTTGTGATTATGTTCTTGAATTTAAATGGAGAAACAGAACCACAAAAAAGCACCTTGGTGAAATTTGCAGGGGTAATTGCAGGCAGTATGTTGTTATTGGTTATGGTTGCTTCTTTCAAAAAGGCAGTGATTATACCAATCAATTCGGACGTAAATACACAAATTGGGTTAATTAAAAACCTGGGAATGGTTTTGTTTAAAGACTATGCCTTGCCATTTGAACTGGCCTCTATCCTGTTTTTAGTAGCAATGATAGGCGCGGTAATGTTGGCTAAAAAAGATTGGAAATAAATTGTACTGGGTACTGGGTCTAGAGAAAATATTTTAAAGAGACTCTGGACGCTGGACTAAATAAACTAAAAATATGGATAGCGTAATTAAAATTATACCACTCAATTACTACCTTATACTCAGTGCCGCAATTTTCTGCATTGGTATTGTGGGTGTATTAACAAGAAGAAATGCCATTATCATTTTCATGTCTGTAGAGTTAATGTTAAATGCAGTAAACTTATTACTTGCTGCTTTCTCCTCTTACAGTGGCGATGCCAATGGGCAGGTGTTTGTATTCTTTATCATGGCGGTTGCTGCAGCGGAAGTTGCGGTTGGTTTGGCCATCATTGTGATGATGTACAGAAACACAGGTTCGGTAGACATTGATCTGTTGAATAAGCTTAAAAATTAGTACTCATTATTATAAGAAATAGGCACTATTATGATTCAGTTGGTTTGGTTAATACCATTATTGCCCCTTATAGGATTTACCATTAACGGTTTATTAAATAAGAAAATGCCCAAAGCATTCGCTGGTATGTTAGCGAGTGGAATGTTGGCAGCAGCCTTCGGCATTGCATTTAAAATTTTCTTAGAAATCAAAGATTTACCCGGCATGATTCCGACGGTAAAATTATTTGATTTCATCAATGTAGGCTCTCTTTATATTCCTTTCTCTTTTTTAGTTGATCCTCTTTCCATTTTAATGGTAATGATCATTACAGGAGTAGGTTTCTTGATTCATGTGTACTCGATGGGGTATATGCACGATGATGAAGGATATGTTCGCTTTTTTGCATACTTGAATTTGTTTATCTTCTTCATGTTATTATTGGTGCTTGGCTCAAACTATGTCATCATGTTTATTGGTTGGGAAGGGGTAGGTTTATGCTCGTATTTATTGATCGGGTTTTGGTTTAAAAACCAAGACTATAATGATGCGGCTAAAAAAGCATTTATCATGAACAGGGTAGGTGATTTAGGTTTTTTATTGGCCATATCGCTTATATTTGTCACTTTCGGTTCTGTTGAATTTACAGATGTATTCTCTAAAGCAGCAACTTTAGATATCGGCATTCCGGTGATTACCGCAATCACATTGTTGTTATTTGTTGGTGCCATGGGTAAAAGTGCTCAATTGCCTTTGTTTACTTGGTTACCAGATGCCATGGCTGGTCCTACGCCAGTTTCTGCTTTGATACATGCTGCAACTATGGTTACGGCGGGGATATATATGATTGCACGTTCTAATATATTATATACCTTATCTCCGGTAACCGCTGCTATTGTAGCAATGGTAGGTATTGCCACCGCTATTTTTGCGGCAACCATTGGTTTAGCACAAAACGATATTAAAAAAGTATTGGCCTATTCTACGGTAAGTCAGTTAGGGTATATGTTTTTGGCATTGGGTGTTGGTGCTTATACTGGTGCTTTGTTTCATGTGATGACCCACGCTTTCTTCAAAGCATTATTGTTTTTAGGAGCTGGTAGTGTTATTCATGGTATGGGTGGAGAACAAGATCTTCGTAAAATGGGTGGCTTAAGAAAAGCGTTGCCTATTACTTTTTACACCTTTGCCATTGGTACTGTTGCTATCGCTGGTATTCCGCCTTTATCGGGTTTCTTTTCAAAAGATGAAATCTTAGCCCATGCCTTTGCTGCGTCTCCTTTATTTTGGGTATTGGGTGTAGTAGGTGCTTTAATGACCGCTTTTTATATGTTTCGTTTATTCTTCCTTACCTTCTTTGGAGAGTTTAGAGGAACCAAAGAACAACAACATCATTTGCATGAATCACCTACCAGTATGACCTTTCCACTTATCGTATTGGCTATACTTTCTGTAGTAGCGGGTTATGCTAACTTCCCTGAAATATTTGGAGGTAAACATTATTTGCAAACCTATTTGGCTCCTGTATTTGCTGCTTCTTTAGCAAAAGCACCAGCCCATCATTTGGCTCATAATACAGAGTTGATGTTAATGGGTGTTTCTGTACTTTGTGTATTGGTATCTATATTTGTGGCATACAACATGTATATTTCAAAAAAGGTTGTTCCTGAAGCGGAAGAAGCCAATTTATCACCATTGCATAAATTGATTTACCATAAATATTATGTAGATGAAATTTATGATGCCCTTATTGTAAAACCTTTATACGCCTTGTCAAGACTTGGACATCAATTTATTGAAATTGGTCTTATTGACAACATTGTTAACGCAATGGGTAAAATAGCTTTATTTAAAGGCAGAATATTCAACAAACTACAAACGGGTCATACTACCTTTTACCTATTTATCATGGTATTGGGAATCATTAGTATTTTGGCTTATAGCTTAATAGTAAAACTGTAATTATAGTATTCAAGTATAATTGATAAAATAGATGATGACATTAATCTTACTCTTTTTACCTTTTGTAGCGGCATTGTTGCTGTTATTAGTCAAAGGTGAAGGCGTTAAAAAAATAGCTTTAGGTTTCGCATTGGTGGAATTAGTAGTGGCGGGTTTGGTATTGAAACAATACCTCATTGATCCTTCAACATTAACCTTTACTTGCTTTTGGATTACCTCATTAGGTGCCCATTTGAATATTGGTGTGAGCGGTATCAGTATGTTGTTGGTATTGTTAACGGCGGTGCTTACACCGCTTATTATTCTTAGCACCTTCAAACACAATTATGCCAATCCAAATGCGTTTTATGCCTTGATTTTGGCCATGTCTGGGGCCTTAGTGGGTGTGTTTGTTGCCAATGACTTGTTGCTGTTTTATGTTTGTTGGGAAGCGGCCTTGATTCCAATTTATTTTATTGCGGCCCTATGGGGAGGTGAAAATAGAATTGCCGTGACATTTAAATTTTTCTTATACACTGTTATCGGAAGTTTATGTATGTTGGTTGGCATCATGTATCTGTATTTACAAACCGATGTTCCTCATCCAGTCACTTTTGAGCCACACCATAGTTTTGATTACAACCATTTGCTTGCCTTGAAATTAACTTTCCAAGAACAATGTTGGTTATTTTGGGCTTTCTTTGTTGCTTTTGCTATTAAAATGCCAATTTTCCCTTTCCATACTTGGCAACCAGATACCTATACCGAAGCACCTGCTGCTGGTACCATGTTATTGTCAGGGATTATGTTGAAAATGGGTATTTTTGGGGTAATTCATTGGTTAATGCCCATCATGAATGAAGGGTTTTATGCCAATGCCTATATCGTAATTGTACTTGCCATCATTGGGGTAGTATATGGTTCGGTATTGGCAATTCAACAAAAAGACATGAAGCGTTTAATCGCTTACTCTTCTATTGCCCACGTTGGTTTAATTGCCGCAGGTTTATTTGCCGTAAACGAACAAAGTTTACAAGGGGCCATTATTCAAATGTTTGCTCATGGTATTAACGTGGTAGGTTTATTCTTTATCATTGATATTATTGAATCAAGAACCGGCACAAGAGACATTGCTTCTTTAGGTGGAATTATTAACAAGGCACCTAAATTAGGGGTATTGTTTGTGATTATCATGTTAGGTTCGGTGGCTTTGCCATTGACCAATGGTTTCCCTGGAGAGTTTTTATTGTTGAACGGTATCTTTCAATACCATGCCATGTTGGGTGCTGTGGCAGGTTTAACCATTATACTCGGGGCCGTGTATATGTTGAAAATGTACCAAAACGTAATGTTAGGGGAAGTCAATGCCATCACTGAAAACTTTACAGACTTAACCTTTACTGAATTTGCAGTATTGGTTCCGATAGCTGCCATAGTCATCATCACAGGCGTTTATCCGCAATTCTTTTTGGATTTAACCCAAGGAGACGTGACCCAATTATTGAAAGTAATAAATACCAATATTGTAACAAAATAAGTCATTATGATCACATTAGTAATACTTGCTTTAGTAGGTTTGTTTTTAATGATTGCCGGTATCTTTGATATTTCGAGGAAGGCTTCATTTGGTGTTGCCTTTACTGGCATGGTAGTAGCCTTGGCTAGTAATTTATACATGTGGGACAAAGTTCCCATGGCCTATTTCAATAGAATGATAGTCATTGACAATTATGATATTGCCTTTATTTCAGCGGTTTTATGTATTTCCATGTTTTTGTTTCTATTGTCTGAAAACTATTTTGGCAAAATTCAAAACTACCTTACGGAACATTATGCCTTATACCTTTTTGCTATTGTTGGTATGATTGCCATGATTTCATTCAATAACTTGGTGATGTTGTTTATTGGCATTGAAATATTATCGGTGAGTTTATACATTCTTGCTGGTAGCGAAAAAAATAATCCCGCCTCAAATGAAGCATCTTTAAAGTACTTTTTAATGGGTGCTTTTGCTACAGGTATTTTATTAATGGGCATCACCTTGATTTATGGCGCATCTGGTTCTTTTTATTTGTCAGGTATTGAAGAATATTTCACTTCGGGCACGGAGTTAAGTGCCATTGCTTATGTAGGGATGTTTTTAGTGTTAATAGGGATGTCGTTTAAAATGTCTATTGCACCATTTCATTTCTGGACACCAGATGTATATGATGGTTCCCCAACTTTTGTTACCGCATTTATGAGTACCATAGTAAAAATTGCAGGTTTTGCCTCCTTTTTTAAATTGTTCTACATCTGTTTCTCAAGCGTAACCCATTTCTGGATGGAAGTGGTTGCGGTGTTAGCGGCACTCACTATTACTGTGGGAAGTATGTCGGCCATTAACCAAAAAAGCTTAAAAAGACTATTGGCATTTTCGAGTGTGTCTCATGCGGGCTATATGCTTATTGTTGTATTGGTAGGCGCAAACTCAGACGATTTAATGTACTATATGATTGCGTATGCCATTGGTTCTATCGTTGCTTTTGGTGTGATGATGTTAATTGAAAACGAAACAGGCAATACGGATATCAGCTCATTTGATGGTTTGGCTAAGCAAAATCCTTTCTTAGGTTTTATCATGACCGTGGCGATGTTGTCACTTGCAGGTATTCCTTTAACAGCAGGATTTATGGCTAAATTTTATGTATTGTCTTCTGCTTTAAACGCCGGACATACTATTCTAGTAGTCGTGGCCATCTTAAATGCCATGGTAGGAATTTACTATTATTTCAAAGTAATTATTGCCATCTACTTCAAAGAAGCCAAAAACACAGCGCTTACTACGGTATATCCTGCAACATCTTTGTATAAAATAGTATTATTCTTAGGAATTATTGCTATTATTGTATTGGGCATTTGTCCTGATATTATTCATAACCTTATTTAATTAACACTGTTCACCCAATAATTTATTTCTTATGGCATCAATCGGAGGAGGAAACTCTACCTCAACATCAACGTACGATTCTAGTAAAAACTATTCAGTGCCTTTAGCGCTTTTGATAGGATTGTTTTTCATGATTGGTTTTATCACCGTAATGAACGACGTACTTATTCCTAGTTTAAAAGGTGTTTTTAACATCACTGAAAATTGGAAATTGATGATGATTCAATTTTGTTTTTTTGGTGCTTATGGCATTATGTCTATTCCAGCAGGATCAATTATTGCAAAAATTGGTTACAAAAAGGGTTTAACCCTTGCCTTGTCTATTATGGGTACAGGTTTGTTTATGTTTGTCCCTGCTGCTTCTTTGTTGTCTTTTGAATTGTTTTTGGCCGCTTTATTTATTGTCGCTTGTGGTTTAACCATTTTACAAGTAGCCATTAATCCCTACATCATTTCTTTAGGTCGTCCTGAAACAGGTGCTGCAAGGTTAAACTTAGGAGGAGCTTTAAATTCAACGGCTACTTTTATTGGACCAATTATTGGCGGTGCTTTAATTTTAAAACCAGGTTTAATTGATGCTGTAGCTAAAGCAGATGCCGTAAAAGGACCTTATATTGTGTTGGCTTTGGTAACCATTGCCATTGGGGTTTTGCTTTATTTTATTACCCTACCAAAATTAGAAGTAGAAGAAGAAGTACAAACCAATGACAGTTATGGTAAATTCAAACACTTGATATTTGGCTCAGGTGCCATATTCTTTTATGTTGGTGCTGAAGTAGCCATCGGAAGTTTATTGATTTTATATCTACACAAAGATTTTGGAGTAGACGAAAAAATGGCTTCTTCTTTGGTAGCCTATTATTGGGGAAGTGCTATGATTGGTCGTTTCATTGGTTCTGCCTTAGGTCAAACCATCAAAGCAAATGTAATGTTAGCTGCCGTTTCTATTGGGGCTATTGCACTTATTGTTTTGAGTATGGTTGGTTTTACTACTCCAATTGATATTCCGGTAATGATTATGAATACCGATCCAAGCTTCTCTATTAATTTCATCAATCAACCTATACCAATGGCTGCATTTTTCTTAGTATTGGTAGGTTTGCTTAACTCTGTGATGTGGCCATGTATTTTCCCATTGGGAATTGCAAAATTAGGAAGTTTTACTTCGAAAGGTTCTGGTTTAATGTGCTCTATGATTGTGGGTGGTGCATTTATCCCATTATTACAAGGGGTAATTGCCGATTCAATTGGGTATAAATTAAGCTTTATCGTTTGTGTAATATGTTATTTATATTTACTGTTCTTTGCAGTAAAAGGTCATAAAACAGACTACTTAGATTCAGAAGAAAAAGGAGAATAGTCTTCTTGTAATTATATTAAAAAGTCGAAGGTCGGCGAGGTTCAACACCTTGTCGACCTTTTGAATTTAACGTTTTATAGATGCAACACCCCTTCTGCGGAAAGTTCTGGAATTAAGATAAGGTTGCTATCAATGATGGTTTCTGGTAGAAAAATATATTTTTTGTCGTATATTTTTTGATCAATGTAAAAACTCACCCAAAACTCATTGCTAATTTTAAATACCGCTGGGTCAATCGCTTCAATGAAAGCATGCTGGGTTGGCAACAAATCGCCAATAATGTGTCGAAGTACAGAGGTTTTAATAATTTCACCATTTACTTCACCATAGCCTTTGGTGCTTACCAATACATTTTTAAGTGTTTCGGCTCTTCTATTGATGATATAGGCATTCCATTCTGGATAAGACAAATCATTTATTGTTTTGACTATGGCAACTTTAACCCCTTCAACCAATGGAAATTCAATGTCTTTTTTCATACTACTTTGTCTTTAACTGACGCATTAAGGTAGGGTAAACAATCAATGTTTTAGTTATAAAATTAAAAATTCATACGTTAATTTCCAATAGTCATTTCGAACAATGTCATTATATGATTTCTTAAGGTAAGGCTTACTTCAGGCATATTTAAGTTTTTGCCCAGTTCTTGGTGCATAGACGTCACGGCCTTGTCGACAATACCACACGGTACGATATGGTTGAAATAGGCCAAGTCGGTGTTTACGTTGAGTGCCAAACCATGCATGGCTACCCATCGACTAGTTTTAACACCCATAGCGCATATTTTTCTTGGCTTCACTTGTGCTTCATGGTCGAGCCAAACACCTGTTAAACCGGGTATTCGTCCCGCGACGATGCCATAGTCTAACAACGTAAGGATTACCGCTTCTTCTAACAAGCGCATGTATTGATGAATATCGGTAAAAAAATTTTCGAGGTCTATGATAGGATAACAAATAAGTTGGCCTGGTCCGTGGTAGGTAATGTCTCCACCACGGCTTGTGACATAATAAGTGGCTTGGTAATCGGGTAATTGGGCCTCATCGATCAGTAAATGGTCGCGTTTCCCACTTTTACCTAAAGTATACACATGTGGATGTTCGCACATCAACAAATGGTTACTCGTGATTTGTTGGTCTTCTGCTTCTAATGGCCTGTTGGCAATTTTGGTGGCTACTATTGCTTCAAAAAGTGACACTTGCAAATCCCAAGCTTCTTGGTAGTCAATTAATCCGAGGTCTTGACAATAGGTTGTTTTATTGGGGCGATGATTCATAAAGTATTATACTGGCAGACTAATCTCGCGCTTATTTAAACGATAGATCACTTAAATTTATATTTTCAGAAACATTCACGGGCAAATTTTTACTCAGCATGTATACTTTGGCTTTTAAATTACCCGTCAACGATAACTTCGCATTACCGGTTAAAAAGGCCATTGGCACCATCGCCATTAATTTACTGCTCGAAACTTTACAAACAATTTTTTGCAGCGATTCTTTGTTGCCATCTATACGCAAATGATTCAACAGTGTAATATCCCCTAAATCTTTCCCATTAAAATTTCCTTTTAACTCCGCTTCTTTAATGGTGATGGCATACGCATTCGGGTTAAAAACTTTCACTGAAATACCAATATGTATCGCATCGCCTTCTATTTTTTCTATGTTTACCCCTTCAAATGACTTATAGACCACATCTTGATAAGAAAAACAGGAGGTCAATAATACGATACTGGCAATAAAAACAAGTTTTTTCATAATTCAGAGATGAGATTCAGAGAGGGGAGACCGTTTGCTTATTTTAAACCACTAGCCACTAGCAATTCTTTTTCGGAAATAAAGCCTTGGTGTTTCCACACCAGTTTACCGTTTTTGTATAATTCAAGGTAAGGAATACCATCGATGCCTTTTTCTACTAGTAAACTTTGATTTTGGTCGGCATCTACTTTTTCAAGTATTAACGAAGCGGCTCTTTCTTTGGCTATTTTTTCTAAAATTGGAGAAAGTTGTTTACACGGGCCACACCATTTGGCATGAAAATCAACCAATACATACTTGTCATTTTTAACCAATTCATTGTAATCGGCTAAAGTCATTCCAGCACTGGTGGTATTGAGTTCGAGTTGCTCAACAGATTTCCCTGCTGCCACCCATTTCATGATACCTCCTTCGAGGTTATAGACAGTGCTGAATCCTTGTGCGGCTAAATCATCGGCTGCCCTAGCACTACGACCACCTGATTTGCAATACACCAAAATGGTTTTAGTTTTGTCTAATTTTTTTAGCGCTTCAGCCCATGTTTCCGCATTAATGTCTATGTTAATGGCCTTGGCTAAATGGCTTTGGTTAAATTCTTCAGGTGTTCTCACATCGACAAGGATAACATCTGTTTTTATTTTTGCCTCAAAAGCCTCAACGTTAAGGTTTTCTTTAATTTTACCAGCCTCATTCGTTTTGGATGTACATGAAACGAAAAACAAAGACAACAGTAACGATGGTAGTAATAGGAGCTGTTTCATAAGTGAAGTATTAGATAAGTGAATGACCATTATTTTGTTTCTTCGTTTCTATCCCGAAGTTTTTTGTCGTCTACGTTTTTATTCAAAAACTCATTGAGTTTGTCTAAATCGTAGTTTGATTTTATTTCTCCAAAAGAATTGATACTGATATCAAATCCTTCTAATTCCGGATTCACTTTTGGTTTTCCGGTGCTTGATTTTTTCTTGCGTCCCATAAATACATACAGTTTGGGTGAATATTGGTACAATCAACACATAAATTTATTCAAAAACTTAAACACCAAATTGCCTAAAATGGTGATCAAGGTGTTTATAAAACAAATTATTCCATTCTATAGCACTAAGACGACCAAAAGAATCACTGGTTTTGCCTTCGAAATATGCAGCACCTTTTTCTTGGGTATCCTTAATATTGGCAATTAATTTTGTCATTTCTGTATCAAAATCACGTCTATTGGCAATGATAAATAGTGGTGCTGTCGATGAGTTTCTTTTATACGGTTTCTCATTCACCACCAATGGCTTAATAAAGATTTTTAATATCCATGACATTAAAAAGTTGTGTTGGGATGACATCCGTTCATAAGCCAAATCATAACTTACATTTAAATGGGCCAACAATTGTGCGACATTCATTTTGCCCCATAGTGGTTTGCTATCACACTTAAGTAAGGCCAATCTTTCGAGCAAAGTGTCGGACGTTTCTTTTAAAAATACATTAGGTAAAGCCATGGTTTAATCTTTAATCGGTGGCGTATGGTAACCAAAGGTAAGTATTGTAATGCAAAGGTAAACTTAAAATTTATAAATCATTTTGGAAGCTTGTTTAAGTTATACGATTTGATGAGTTTTGTAACAAATGATACAAGCCGATTCCAAGACACAAGCCTTTTTCCCCCATTTTGAAAACTACCAAGCAATGGTACAAAGCATTGTTTACGATAGCCTATATTTACCCTTAGACATCGCCGCAGAAACCATTAAACTTAAGGCACTTTTAGAGATGAGTTATTTTAGATTTAGCATATTTGAAACCGCACAATTGCAGGCCGTGATGCTTTTTGAAAAGGCATTGAGAATAAAACTATACAACGAATACAAGACAATTACCAAGATCAAACTTTCTGTATTGCTTGACAAAACCCTACAATTACAATTACTTGACCACGACACCATCGCAAAACTTAGGATATTAAAAGACCTTCGAAATAAATCTGTTCACCATGCTACCGATGCTTTTCATGCACCAGAAGTAATCGCCAATATCAAGATGTTGGTAGAAGCAATACATATCCTTTTTCCGACACAAGACATGTATTTTATTGTGTGCTTTAACCAAGAAACCCAAATTGAAATAAAGAAATTACGCTATGCCTATCAATTGGAGGAAGCAAAACTTTATATCCAAAAACATGCTGAGGCTTTGGCCTTAAGTTGTGAACCTTATACCTTCAAAATAATGATGCTTAGCAAGCAAGGTCAGTATAAAGTTTTGCCTCAAGCTTAAAGAGAGGCATACATGGTTTCTAAAAATGGTTTTAAGGCAATAGCCCATTTTTTATAGCCTTTGGCATTCATGTGAATATAATCGCTTTCAAATAATGAGGAATCAATTTTCCCTTGAGCGTCTTGTAAGGTGCTGTTAAAATCTTTGTAGGTAATAAAATTAGTGCTTTCGCACATTTGTTTAATTAATACATTCGCCTCTTCCATTTCTTTCCATTTAAAATCTCTTCCTGGCGAATGTTTCATTGCCAAACAAACAATTTTAGCTTCTGGTAAATTGGTATGAATTCTTGAAAATAATTCACATACATCATCCTTCACTTGCTTTATTGACTTTTCGGGTTCGTTAAATTGATCGTTTTCACAATAAATAACGATGATGGATGGTTTGTAAGGAAAAAGAAGTCGAGGGGCAAAATAGAGCATTTCAGGATAGGTTGCCCCACCAAAACCATGGCCAATTACAGGCAGTGGCGCAAAATTTTCAATTAAATAGGGGTTCCAAAAGTACATTGTAGAACTACCATAAAAAAGAATTTGATGTTGCAGCTTGTCTACGGTAAGTTTTTCATTGCGCTCATAGGTTTTAACCGTCTCCTCATACCTTGTGAATGAATAATTGGGCACATACACTTTATCAGTTAAAGCACATAAACGATTTTCGGGTTTAATATGTACCTTATTGATTTGTGTAGGATTGTCAGTTGCCTTTTTACAACTTGCTAAAGTAACTATCCCTAAAATTAAATACCCTAAAAAAGACTGGACGCTCATATTATTATTTTTTTATCCCTATTAAAAACGAAAACTTTGTTTTGGCAATGTATTTCACACAGACCACTGTAACCAAATAAACAAATATGGAGGAGAAAATTAATAAATAAGGAATGAATTTAAAAGGAATTTCTTCTTTTCCTTTGATATTATACCCCCAAATAAGAATGGCAAAAGAACTAAAATATAGGAAGAAAATAACCAGGGTGTGTAAGAAATAGATGCCAACGGTCTCTACCGTAGGATTGAATATTTTAGGATACATAGGCCTCGTAAAGAAGCTACAAAAGCCAAAAAATATGACCATGGATTGAATTTGGGTACTTAACTTTAAATTATAATAGGGTAATACGGAACTATAATTGTATAAATATATTGATTCCCAATAGGCGACTACAAAAGTTAACAATAAGATAATTGCATATATAACCCTGTTTTCGGTTATGAAATCGATGATTTTATTAAAGATCTGTTGGTGCATACCTAAATAATAGCCCAATAAAATATAAAAAGAAAAGCCCAAAAAGGTAAACATGTGAGCCGTAACATTGATCCATTGAAAATAAGGATTAACGCCCCAAAATATGGCCAAGAATAACGTGCCGATAAAAATTATTTTTTTCAAAGAAGTATACATATTAATGACCATAATCAATAATAAGCCTAAAAATAAATTATAGATAAACCAAGTATAGCCAAAGAAGAAATCTTTACCTACTTGTTTAATCATTATATTTAAAGTTAATTCATCACCAGAAAGAAAATGTTTAACAATAGGTATAAATAAGCCTAACAGGGCTAATACTAATGAAAACAGTAAAGTGGGCACTTTCAATACGTTCCATCTTTTTTTTACATACTTGATGGCATCGGTTTTAATAGCAGGGCTATTTTTCATGCTATGACCAAATAAAAAACCGGAAATCATAAAAAAACAAATATTGCCAAACCTTAAAAATTGCATCAGTGATAAAATTTCAAATTGTCGAATATCGTCATAGACAATATCATTTTTGTTGAATTCTAAAAATACCAAACAAGCATGAAAGGTTACAATTGAAAGGATGGAGTAAAATCTAATATTATCTATAAATGGGAACTTCATTCAGTACTGGTTTGGGTTTCTAAGAAACAAAAATATACATTTTTGAACTTTAATCAAAACAGTGGCTATTCGATTTATATAATCGTATAATTTACCCCAAAGTTTAATGCCTACTCAAACCATTAACCTATTATTCTTATCACAAAACAACATAATTATTATCTGATTTAAGCTATGGGTTGGTTTGCTGTTTCCTGAAAAAAATAGCTTTATGATTGACATATAAACATTTTTTAATAATTTAGAAGAATTCCTGCAAAGTTTATGAACGAAAAATTACAAACAGTATTAGCCTCTGCGGCATTCCGCAAATTAGTGGTTCGAAAATGGACCATTTCTATTGTGCTTACCCTCATTATGTTAACGGCCTATTTTGGATTTATCATTACCATTGCGCTCGATAAAACCTATTTTAGTCAACTCATTGCCGACAATATCACCTTGGCGATTCCGGTGGGAATTGGTCTCATTATTTTTGCTTGGCTTATGACTGGCGTATATACCTATTGGGCCAATAATTACTATGACAAAGAGGTAGAAGCACTCAAAAAACAAATTCAACCATAAACAGCTTTTGTTTAAGCTGTATTTAAAAAATTGTCATTTATCCATATCAAATGTTATATACCATTTTACTTCAAGTCTCCGCTATCGGACAACCTAATTGGGCATCGATAGGCATGTTTTTCGTTTTTGTGGCCATTACCATGGGCATTACTTATTGGGCATCCAAAAAAACAAAGACAACCTCTGAATTTTATGCTGCTGGTCGTAGTATTACTGGTTTTCAAAATGGCTTAGCCTTGGCGGGTGATTACATGAGTGCCGCCTCATTTTTAGGTATTGCCGGTATGGTAGCCATGAAAGGATTCGATGGCTTAATTTATTCTATCGGCTTTATTGTGGGTTGGCCTTTAATTATGTTTTTAGTAGCCGAACCTTTGCGAAATTTAGGTAAATATACCTTTGCCGATGTTGTTGCCTTTCGTCTACAACAAAGACCAATTAGAATCGCAGCAGCATTTGGCTCCATTGCCACCATTACCTTTTATTTAATTGCGCAAATGGTTGGTGCAGGTGGTTTGGTGCAAAAACTTTTCGGCATCGATTACAATGTTGCGGTAATTATTGTGGGTGCTGTAATGGTAAGTTATGTGTTGTTTGGGGGGATGTTGGCCACTACTTGGGTACAAATCATCAAAGCGGTGCTATTGCTAGGTGGAGCCACTTTGTTGGTGATTTTAGCGTTGGCTAAATTTGATTTTAACTTAGTAGCCATCTTTAAAAAAGTAGCCGATGATTACGGAATTGAAGCATTGTCGCCTGGCGGACAAATTGCTAATCCTTTAGATTCTATTTCTTTAGGTTTGGCCTTGATGTTAGGCACCGCTGGATTACCGCATATTTTGATGCGTTTTTATACCGTACCTAGCGCCAAAGAAGCACGTAAATCTGTATTTGTTGCCACTGGATTTATTGGTTATTTCTATATTTTAACCTTTGTTATTGGATTTGCTGCTGCTGCCATTGTAGGTCGTGAGGCCATTGCTACCATTGATGCGGGTGGAAATATGTCAGCGATATTGCTATCGGAAGCTACCGGAGGGAATTTGTTTATGGGCTTTATTGCAGCGGTGGCATTTGCCACGATTCTTGCGGTTGTTGCTGGTTTAACCCTTTCTGGTGCCTCTACTTTATCGCATGATTTGTATGTAAACGTTATTAAAAAAGGCGTTTCCGATGAAAAAGGCGAAGTAAAAGTAGCCAAACAAGCGACCATAGGTTTAGGCATTTTGGCCATTTCATTGGGCTTACTTTTTAAAGGACAAAATGTTGCCTTTATGGTTGGATTAGCCTTCTCAATTGCGGCAAGTGCTAACTTTCCAGCGCTCATTATGTCAATTGTTTGGAAAAAATTCTCTACCCAAGGGGCTGCTTGGAGCATATTGTCTGGCGCTATCATTTCTATTGTATTAATTGTATTGAGCCCTACCGTTTGGGTTGATATTTTTAAAAATGATACCGCTATATTCCCACTTAAAAACCCTGCGATTGTTTCAATGACAGCAGCTTTTATCATCGGTATTGTAGTATCTTTATTTACCAAAGAAGAAGAAGCTCAACTGAAGTTCGAAAAAGAAAAAATCAGAACCTATTTGGGAATTGGGGCCGAATAATATTGTGCCCTATTCCATTTGTTGGTGGTAGATGATTTGTTGTGGGTAGGGTTGATTGATATTAAATAAATGAATTAGGGCGTTTCCCTTCGTGTCGTGTGCAATGTCGTTAAGTTAAGCATTTTGATACTTTAAAATCCGTGATAACCCGCTTAATCCGCCAAATCTGTGTTCCAAGTTTTTATTCTTTGTCAAAGAATAAAAACTTGGAACGCGGATCAAGAGGATATAACGGATTATCGCTGATTTTTTTCCTTAACTTAACGACATTGGTCGCGTGATCGGTACTCGTCCCGATTTTTTCGGGATGCTCAAACAAAGCCTCTCCCGCTAACGAAAAGCGAATTACACCTACCTTATGGCTATAATTAAATTTGTTTGTAGGTAATTACTTAAAGAGATGTAACACTATTAAAGTCATAATTTAATGTTCCAATTAAAATGCAATCACCAAACAAAAATGGTTTTAATACCGCTCAGTTTGGTATTACCAAAAACATAATCAATATTATTTGCCCATACAAAATCATTTAGAGCCATAATTTTTTTGTATTGTAATAGACTTATCATTAATTAACATACTTTGGAAAACGTACCCACCTATACCAGATCTCAGTTAGCATTACGCAATGGTCAAGACAAACCAGAGATTTGGTGTGCCTTTAAAGGCCTTATTTATGATGTAAGTCTTTCTAAATTATGGAGAAATGGCAAACATTACGAACATTGGGCCGGGCAAGACCTCACCGAAGAAATGGAAGATGCCCCTCATACCGTTTTTGTGTTCGATAAATTTGAGGTAATTGGCAAATTAGTGTAAGGGTTGTCAGTAGTGGAAGTATTGGTAAGAAGCAATGCCTACATGTGGTTATGCTACCGACAATGCTTAAGCGACAAACACCTTTTTAAAAGTATGCAAAGTTTCATCTGTACCTAAAATAATCATGATGTCATTTTCCCCAAAAATGGTTTCAGGTTTAAAAGGCATAAATCCTTTCAGATTATCTTTAAACCCTACCAAAGTAACGCCAGTATGGTTACTGATTTCTAATTCTTTAATAGATTTGTTTCTGAATTGCTGCTTAAGTTGATCAAACTTATATTCTTCTAATCGAATTGATAAATCATTGTCTCCACTGAGCAATTCCATAAATTCAATGACCTCTGGCTTGGTAATTAACCTGGCCATAAAAGTACCCCCAATAACATCCGGAAGAATAACATTGGTTGCCCCAGCATGGTATAATTTCTTTTCTGAACTTGGTTCAGAAGCCCTTGAAATGATTTTAATTTTAGGGTTTAATTCTCTGGCTGTTAATGTAATGAATACATTGGCGGCATCAGAAGATGTCGCAATAATTAATACGGAGGCATTTTTAACCCCTGCTCTAATGAGTACATCTTCATTGGTGGCATCACCACAAACAAAATCATGTTCTATGTTGTCCGGAAAACGACGAGGAATTTCACTGTTAGCATCTATAATGACAAACTTCTTTTTGTTTTTATAAAGTTCCTCACAAGTATGAGAGCCATTGCTGCCATAACCACAAACAATAATATGGTTAGTTAAAGTACTGAGGTGTTTTTCAAACATATATACTTGATAAATAGATTTTAATTTACCTTCAAATAGAAACTTGCTGATCACAGAAACTACATAGGCAAAAATAATTAAATTTAAGATAATGTAAATTGCCGTAAACACCATTCCTCGATCCGATAATAAATGCACCTCCGTGAACCCAACGGTAGAAATCGTAATCACAGACATGAACAATGCCTCTAACAAGGTATAGCCTTCAATGGTCATAAAGCCAGTTACCCCAATAATGAGGCTCATGCACAATAGTCCAATGGCAATAAAAAGACCCCTAAGTTGTTTGCGTATGGTCACTACAATATCCTATTTAATATTAGCAAGATATAAAAAACTTTAAATATATCCATATAAATCTTTAACATAGGGCACCTTTTGAATCAATATTGGTGACAAATTTTAAGTAAACTATGACCGAAGTCATAAAACATTCACCTAAAAAAGTGTTCCAGGCTTGAGTCTAGGTACAATATTTAGATGTTTATAGGCTAGTTCAGTGGCCTCACGACCCCTAGAAGTTCTTTTAAGATAGCCTTCTTGAATCAAGAATGGTTCATACATTTCCTCAATGGTTTCTGCTTCTTCACCACAAGCAGTAGCAATGGTGGAAAGCCCAACCGGCCCCCCTTTAAATTTATTGATGATGGTCAATAAAATGCGATTGTCCATTTCATCTAAGCCATTTTGATCAACATCAAGCGCTTCAAGCGCCATTTCTGCTATGGCCACGGTAATTTTTCCGTTGCCTTTTATTTGGGCAAAATCCCTGGTTCTTCTTAAAAGATTATTGGCAATACGTGGAGTGCCTCTGCTTCTTCTGGCAATTTCATAAGCACCATCTTCTTCGATTGGGGTGCCTAAGATGGCACATGATCTCATGACAATGCTGGTCAATAATTTGGCATCATAATATTCTAAGCGGGCATTGATGCCAAACCTTGCACGCAATGGGGAGGTCAATAAGCCTGCACGGGTAGTAGCCCCAATAAGGGTAAAAGGGCTTAATGAAATTTGAACCGTTCTAGCATTTGGACCAGAATCGAGCATGATATCAATGCGATAATCTTCCATAGCGGAATATAAATACTCCTCTACGATTGGACTAAGCCTATGAATTTCATCGATAAACAACACATCATTAGGTTCCAAGTTGGTTAATAAACCAGCCAAATCACTTGGTTTATCAAGCACCGGACCAGAAGTGATTTTAATGCTTGAAGCCAATTCGTTGGCAATAATATGCGATAGTGTGGTTTTTCCTAAACCTGGAGGGCCATGTAATAAAATATGGTCAAGTGCTTCCCCCCTTTGTTTGGCCGCACTTACAAATATTTTGAGGTTATCAACGGTTTTTTGTTGCCCCTCAAAATCGCTAAAAGACAAGGGTCTAAGTGCTCTTTCAATTTCTTTTTCATTTGAAGACAAGTTTTCGTTGTCAGCATTCAAATAATCTTCGCGCATAGTGATTTTATTGCTTGTTCAAAAATACATATTTTTTATGGGGAAGCAATAAGATGTTGCGAAACTAAGCATGGAAAAATTGGCTTTGGAATGGTGCACGAAAACGATTTCGGACTATCTCCCTACCTTTCCTTCTCACCAAATACATGTTGCATGCCATCTTGATTTATATTGGTTACGAAAGCTAATGAAAGCATGTATTCAATATGTTGGGTAAAATAACAAGCAAATTGTCTTTCCATATTACCTAAACAATCTCCCATAAAGCAATTAACAATAGCCAGACAATAATAAAAATAGTATTAAAACGCTCAAAATGTATTAGATATAAATAAAATCAACTATATTTTGCTAGGTACTAGCATTTGAATCAGATTAATTTCAATGGCCCATTTACAGCACAAATCATAAGCATAAATCAATTAATTTTAACAATTTTAATCAAAAAAAAGATTTTAAAGTATAACGAAACTAAATAGTAACAATTTAATTACATTACAAATAAATAAAATTTTCGCATAATTATATAACTACTTTTAATTTGTCACCGTATAGATAAAAAAATTCGAAAATTTCATTAACATTGTCAATATAATCCCCGTACAACCAACGAGATAGCATTTGCTATCATTGAAATGCTAACTTTTAAACGCCTTGTTTTAATATTCGATACTTTATTAAATTTAAAGCTTATGAAAAATTTTATACTACTCGTTTTTATTTCGACTTCATTATTGGTAAAAGCCCAAAGTCCAGGTGGCGTCGCAACAAGTTTAACCTCATGGCATAAAGCCGATGGCAATGTACCCTTGGTCGGCACAACCTTAACCGCTTGGAATAACCAAGTGGTGGGCGGTGTACATGCCAATGCTGTCAGAGGAATTCCAACGTTGGTTCCTGCAGGCTTAAACTTTAATCCTACGGTGTATCTCAACAACTCCTCTTCTCTTTATGCCAATGCCCAAGTATTGGGATCTAGGTTTATGAGTGCTTCAAACAATTCATTTTTTGTGGTATTCACCAAAGAACTTCCAATTGATGTAGCCAACAATGATGTCATTGCCAAATGGGATCAAAATTCTGCCACCAACAGAACCACTTGGGAAATAGAAGCGCCTAATGGTTATTTGCGTTTTGATTTTCCTAAAAACAATGTGGCACCGAGCGGTAGAAATATAGGCACCACCATTGTAAACCCTTTGTCATTTATTGGTTCGGCTAACTCTAATACCATCAACGATTCTCTTAATGTAAACGGACTATTTGAGTTTTCAAAAGTTTTTGCTTCTCCTATAGTCCTTGATCCAACAAAATTGGGTGACTTTTCAATTGGGGCCGACATTGGGGGCTTGTATACATTTCAAGGACATATTGCAGAAATTATCTATTATAATAGCCATTTAAGCTATACCAACAGAAGAAAAGTGGAAAGTTATTTGGGTATTAAATATGGCATCACCTTAGGAAATACCGCTAGCCCTATTGATTACTTAGCTTCTGACCTTACCAATATTTGGAACAAAAGTGTTGTTTACCAAAATCACGTGGCAGGTATTGGCCGAGATGATGCCAGTGCCTTAAATCAAAAACAAGGCACAAGTCAACAGGTAGAAAGTAAAGTGACGATGGCTTTGGGGGCTATTGCCACGACCAATCTTTTAAATGGCAATTCTTTTGTGTCGGACAAATCATTTTTAACATGGGGTGACGACAATACCGCCTTGAGTAGCGCTGGTGTGGTTGATTTTGCAGCTCCAATTATTGCCCGCATAAAAAGGGTTTGGCGATCACAAGAAGTCGGTACAGTTGGAACGGTTAAAGTAAGACTTTCACTTGCTGGGGTTACTTTAGCCACTGGTTGTAATAGCTTAAACAGTTATCGATTAATGGTAGATGGTGATGGCACATTTGCCTCAGGTGCAACTTTAATTGCGCCAAGCAATTTCAATGTGGCTTCGCAATGGGTAGAATTTGATGTAGATTTTAAGGCTGCAACAGGCTATTATTTTAGCTTAGGCAGGGTCGCAGATGTGCTGCCAACGGCCACACTTACTGGTGTAAACACCATTTGTGCAGGTGCAAGCACGAATCTAACGGCCACTTTTACTGGCACAAGTCCTTGGAGTATTACCTATACCGATGGCATCATTCCTAAAACAATTTCAAACCTTGCTACTAGTCCATATGTGTTTAGTGTAACGCCTTCTTTCACAGGCAACTATGTGCTTACTGCTGTGAGTGATTTAAATTGTGTTGGTACATTTTCAAGCAATGCTTTGGTGACGGTTAATCCCTACATTGCCTTTAATGCAGGCACCTATACAACGGTTGAATCGTCACCAACCAACAAACCTATGTTAATTGTTTTGGGTAAAATTGTTAACCCAACTACCGTGACCATTGCGGTAACTACCACTGCTACTATTGGTACAGATTATACCCTCACCCAAACCACCATAACTATACCAGCGGGTATTTATGATGGTACAACAATCACAGGAGTTCCATTACCTTTTACAGTAGTCGATGACCTTGTTCCTGAAAGTGCTGAAACCCTAAAATTTAATATCGTTGCTGCAACGGGTGATTTAAGTACTTCACTAACAACTTGTAACCTTGGTATCAAATCTACTACGTACACAATTATAGATGATGATTGTGCCAAACCTTCTCTTGGCGTTGATAAATTATACTGTGAAGGGGCGGTCATTAACCAAACTTTAACAGGACCAGCAGGAAATGATTATTACAAATGGAGTAAAAAAGAAAACGTGGCAGATACTTCCTTTGCCATCAATTATACAGCCAAATCTCCAGGAACTTATATCTTAAAAACAGGTAAATTAGGTCCTAATCTTATTACCAATGGTGATTTTAGTTCAGGAAATACAGGTTTCACAACAGGCTACGCCTACACGATTGGCAATTTTCCTGCTGGTGTTGGTGGCAAATACAATATCGTATCAGACAACACCAATAATACTTGGGCTTATAATGCCAAAGACCATACGAATGGTACAGGTAAATTCATGTTTATTGATGGAAATAGTGTTTTAGGAATCAAGGTTTGGAGCCAAAGCATTACCGTTACCCCTAATACCGATTACGTTTTCTCTGCCTGGGTACACAATTTAAGTCCTGGAGGAACGAATAATCCTAAATTGAATTTTGATATCAATGGAGCCAATATTGGTGGTCTCTACAGTGTATTTTCAGATGTGAATGGTGCGGTAGGAAGGCAATGGAATCAGTTTTATACCACTTGGAATTCTGGTGTCAATACAAGTATTACCATTTCTATTGAAGATAATGTAACTGGTTCTTACAATGATTTTGCGATGGATGATATCTATTTCAGTAACAGTGGTTGTAGCTTTACTGACACCATTGTGATTTCACAACCCTTAAATCCGGTAGTAACGGTTCCTGCCAATTATACCATTTGTCACAATGCCACTACAACAGCCACTAATTTTACAAGCGTTGCTACTGGAACAGTAACTTATGCTTGGACCAATAGCAATACCGCCATAGGTTTAGCTGCTGCTGGAACTGGCAATATTCCTTCCTTTACTGCCACCAATAGTACCAACGCACCCATAGTGGCCACCATCAGTGTAACGCCAACGGCCAATGCTTGTGCTGGTATTGCCAAAACTTTTACCATCACCGTTAATCCAAGTCCAACAGCAAGCCTGTCAGGCTCAAGCACTAATTGTGCTGGCCTCAGCAAAAATTTAAGTATTGCATTTACGGGCACCTCACCTTGGAACATCACCTATACCGATGGCACAAATCCAATAACCATTTCGGGCATCACTACCAACCCATACCTGCTCAGTGTTAACCCAATAGTGACTACAAATTATTCGCTAACCGCGGTAAGTGATGCCAAGTGTACCGGTACTGTATCCGGGTCAGCGAACATCAATATCACCCCTAAACCAAGTGCTACGCTTTCAGGATCGGCAAATATTTGTGCTGGGGCAAGTACAAATTTAAGTGTATCGCTCACTGGTACAGCGCCATGGAGCCTCACCTATACCGATGGCACAAACCCTCAGACAATTTCTGGCATCTTGGCAAGCCCTTACAACATCAACGTCAATCCAAGCAGTACCAAAACCTATACTTTACAAAACTTGAGTGATGCAAGTTGTGTTGGCACCACTTTAACTGGATCACCAATCGTATTGGTATATTCATTACCCATAGTCATTGCCAATACAACTTCTTCAAGTATTTGTATAGGGCAATCCGTAACTTTAAGCGGAAGCGGAGCGAATACTTATACTTGGAACAATGGCGTGGTGAATGCTATTGCTTTTAATCCTTCAGATACAAATAGCTATATCGTGAAAGGAACCGATGCCAACAATTGTGTCGCATTTGATACCATAGCCATCAATGTAAAACCATTGCCACTGGCTCCTGTGGTTACACATGTGAAAGTTTGTTTAAACAGCACTCCGGCGCCAGACTTAAGCAACAATGTAACAGGCTACAATTTAACCTGGTACATGAATGCACTTGGCGGTTCCTCTATCGCTTTACCTGTTGTCAATACCGCCATTGTAGGGATTACCAATTATTATATTACTCAAACCAGTGGGGCTGGTTGTGAAGGACCACGTGCAAAACTAAATGTGGAGGTCAGTGATGTTCCCTACGCTCAATTCATGTCGAGCAATTTAAATTATTGTGCAGGTACTGGAGGGGTAAACCTTCTTGTCAAAGACGAAGGGTTGAATACCGTGTATGAATGGTTCAAAGATGGCATATCACAAGGAACACCTGGGGTAAATATTGCTTTCGCTGGTGCCGTTGCTGGTGATTGGACTGTGAAAGTGACCAATAACCTCAGTGGTTGTACCAGCAATTCAACCGTAGCCACCGTAATAGAAAACCCAAGTCCTTTAGCAGCCATCACCACTTCGGGCACATCATTGACTTATTGTGCTACCGATGCCGATGGGGTAACTTTATCCGCAGCAGAGGCAGGTGCCAATGCCACTTACGAATGGTTTAAAAACAATGTATCTCAAAGCACTGCCTCGGGAAGCAATAAAAATTATAGCAATGCCTTTGCAGGAAGCTGGACTGTGAAAGTAGTAAATGCACTCACCAGTTGCCCAAGCATTTCAAGTGCAGTGATGGTCGTTGAAAAAGTTGTCCCAAATGCCACTATTACCAATACGGCTAGCAATGCCGATTATTGTCAAGGAGATGTTGGCATTATGCTCCAAGCGCAATCCGTTATCGGAGCAAGTTATGAATGGTTTAAAGAGGGCAACAGTGTTGGTTCTGGCCTTAGTTATACCAATGCTTTGGCTGGAAATTGGGTTTTAAAGGTAAGTTTAAATGGATGTACTGACACCTCCGTTACATTCAAAATAACTGAAAAACCTTTGCCTGTTGCGATAATCAATACCACTGCTTTGTCTTATTGTGCAGGCGACACTGGTCTTGTTTTAACTGCCACCGATGCTGGCCTTGGAGCGACTTATGAATGGTTTAAAGAGGGCAATACGCAAGGAGCAGCAAGTAATATCCTTGTTTTTAACAATGCACAAGCAGGAAATTGGACACTGACTACCATTTTAAATGGTTGTAAGGCTTCTTCGGCCATCACCAATATTAAAGAAACTTCTTTACCTGAAGCGATTATTACTACCAGCGGAGAGGATTTAAAATATTGTGCTGATGTTAACGGTGTTACCCTTACAGCCAAAGACCAAGGTTTAGGCGCAAGTTATGACTGGTTTAATAACAATGTGTTGGTGGCAACGACAACAAGTAACACCTTGGCTAATGCACTTCAAGGCAACTGGACCATGACCGTTACCCAAGGCTGTAAAGCAAGTACCTTAATTGCAACACCTGTCATTGAAAAACCTTTACCTTTAGCAAACATCACTACCAGTGTACTCCATTATTGCAGCGGAAATCCTGGGATCACTTTAACGGCTTTGGCTGTGACAGGAGCAAGTTATGAATGGTTTAAATCGGGCTTGAGTGTGGGTGCGCCTTCCTTTACTAATATTTATCCCAATGCACTGGTGGGTGATTATTTCGTAAAAGTAAGC
>JBIKPL010000431.1:0-2971 GCA_044357485.1 Cytophagales bacterium | reverse complement strand
ATGACATTACCATTCTTTCACGAATAGGGTCAATTGGTGGATTGGTAACTTGCGCAAATAACTGTTTGAAGTAATAAGATAAATGTTGACTTTGGTCAGAAAGAATTGCTAGTGGCGTATCTATACCCATAGATCCGATGGGCTCTTTGCCATCTTCAGCCATAGGCGCAAGAATCACTTTAAGGTCTTCCGCGGTATACCCGAAAGTCATTTGTTTTTTCATCAACACATCATCTTCCAGCGCTTTGTAATTGGCGGAAGCTTCAGGCAAATCTGCAATGTTGATTTTATATTTCTTTAACCAATCACCATAAGGTTGTCTGGTACAGATATCGTTTTTAAGTTCTTCGTCAGAAATGATACGACCTTGTTCGATGTCAGCAATAAACATTTTTCCAGGTTGTAATCGACCTTTGAAAACAATTGTTGCAGGATCAACATCTACCACACCCGCCTCAGAAGACATGATAATGCGGTCATCATTGGTTACGATGTAACGAGAAGGACGAAGCCCATTTCTATCTAGGGTTGCTCCTACAATTTTTCCATCCGTAAAGGAGATAGAAGCAGGACCATCCCAAGGCTCCATAAGAGAAGCATGGTATTCGTAGAAATCTTTTTTCTCTTGTGTCATTTGCTCATTGCCGTCCCAAGCTTCAGGCACCAACATCATCATTACATGAGGTAAAGAACGACCACTTAAAGTCAGTAATTCAACCACGTTGTCGAGGTTAGCAGAATCTGATTGACGTATATCGCACACAGGCAATATCATCTCAATTTCTTCTTTGGTAAAGTTTTGAGAAATGAAATTGGTTTCTTGGGCTTTAATCCAGTTTACATTTCCTTTCACAGTGTTGATTTCACCATTGTGGGCAATGTAACGGAATGGCTGCGCCAATTTCCAAGAAGGGAATGTATTGGTAGAGAAACGAGAGTGCACTACGGCTAGGGCAGACACTACGTTTTCATGGTGTAAATCAGAGAAATAAGGGCGAACCTGACCAGTAGTCAATTGACCTTTATAAACGATTGTTTTATAAGATAAAGTAGTAAAGTAAAAATTACCGCCAAGGTTACTAACTGATTCGTTAATTAACCTGGTAGCATAATTTCTCAATACATAGAGTTTTCTTTCTAAGGCTTCAGAAGAAAGTTCTTCGTTGCTGGTAATAAATACTTGTTCAACGGATGGTTCCACCGCTAAAGAAGAAGGGCCAATATCTGCGCGGGAAGCATCAGTAGGCACTACTCTATAGCCAAGCAATTTAAAGCCAAGCTTTTCTATGTTTCTATTGAGAATGGTTTTGCATTCCTCCTTCTGCTTGACATCGGCAGGGAAGAATACCATACCTACCCCATACTTACCAAAAGCAGGAAGTTTGATAGATAATTTTAAACATTCGTCCACAAAAAACTCATGTGGAACCTGAATTAAGATACCTGCGCCATCGCCAGTGTTGGTTTCGCAACCACAAGCGCCACGGTGTTCCATACGCGTAAGCATATGAATGGCATCCTCAATAATTTGATGAGACTTTCTGCCTTTGAGATTGGCAACGAAACCTATACCGCAGGCATCGTGCTCAAAACTTGGGTCGTAAAGACCTTGATTTACTTCGTTCATTGAATCCTCTCCAGTATTATTATGGGACAATTACCTATTTGTTATGAAGCTATTGCTAACTGAATACGCACACTATAAGCCTGTAAATATAGCCTATTATTATGAATTTTGAAAATATTTTTTATTTAGGTTTAATATATATTCTTTAAATGATCAATTTTCAATCAACTTGAAACCATAGAAATGTTTATTAATTACTTTTTTAGACAAATTGTTTACGCATTTTATGGTGAATTTTCTGTTTCACATGATAAAGTTTTATCTCCAATGAAAATTTAGCATAGCTGTTTTATGCTAAATCATAAAGGTTTAAAGTGAAATTGATTGTATTTGCGTAAAAAGAAAAGATATTTGCATTACACTTTAGCGATGACTATGGAAAAATCGATGTATACAAAAGCCTTTAAATTTATTGGCGATTTAGAAGGCATTTCTTATTTGGTATTGTTAGGCATTGCTATGCCATTGAAATATTGGGCACATAATCCTTTGCCAGTAAAAATTACAGGCGCCATTCATGGAGGGCTGTTTGTGTTGTTTGTGTTTGCTATTTTGGCTTGTGGTCTTAAAGAAAAATGGACGATTCAAAAAATGGCTTTGGCCTTTATTGCTTCTTTGTTGCCTTTAGGCACTTTCTTATTCAATAAAAAAATGTTGTAATTGGCTTAGTGCAGTCATGAAAAAGCCTCCCGATAGTTTCGGGAGGCTTTTTAAACTTACTAAATCTTACTCTTTAAAACTGGCTAATTTTACATTTGCCTAAAAACTTATCATTGTCTGCTTTATTATTGCATTTGGTCAACCCTGAATTTTTGAAGCTTTCTCTCACATTTTGATCATTTGGCTCATTAAATGGGGTAACTTTTACCCAATCAATTTCTAAGAATATTCTATCAAAATCTGCTTTTCCTCCAGCCCATTCAGGAAACCAAGTTCCCAACGTTAACCTGCCTTTGATATCTGGAATATGCGCTGTGGTGGTATAAATAAATTTATCGTCCAAGTAAAAATCTACCCTTGCTTTTTCTGCGCCACCTCCAGTATGCCAGTCAAAACGATAAGTATGAAACTGTCCATCACTTTGATTGAAGCCCATGTGTTGAAAATTGTCGGTATAGTTTACTTCTGTGTGCCAAGTATTTAAACGGGCATATTCATAAGAACAATCTTTGTACTGGTCGCCAGTTTTAGGAGCACTCGGAATTTCTATGTCAATTTCATGGTTCACCGTCACATACCTTCCGTCATTGTCATTTCCCTGAGCATCATAGCCTTTGTTGATCAGGTCTTGGTAGGCAGGATTGTCTTGGTAAACCTCTTGGTAATGGAAAGTCCAAATGGCAC
>JBIKPL010000430.1:0-2974 GCA_044357485.1 Cytophagales bacterium | reverse complement strand
ACTGAATACTCAGTACTCTGTACTTTGTACTTAATACCTTTTACCTAAAACCAAGCAAAAAGGCTTGCTTCTTTATGGAGCAAGCCTTTTTAATTTGCAGAACAGGTAAAAACGTTCCATAAAACGAAACCCCTTATACAGAATACTCAGTACTCTGTACTTTGTACTTAATACTTAATACCTAATACCTAATACCAATTACGACACTCCTTTCTTCTTCTTCACCCCTACTCTTCTTTCAAGGGCCAAATCATGGGCTTTGTTATAATATTCCCCTAAAACTTCCCAATCAAACAATTCAGAAGAATTCTCCACTATATTTCTTTGTTTAATTCTTTCCTTACGGGATAGTTTTACGAACTCCAACATTTGATTTGCTAATTCTTCAGAAGCCTCATGGAAGTTTTGAGAACGCCTATTAATGACATAAATACCACGTTCTTTATGGTCGGGAATGGTATTGATTACATAATCGCCAAAACCTGATAAATCACTGGTAATGGCAGGCACTCCACTTGCAATAGCCTCTAAAGGCGTATACCCCCAAGGCTCATAATAAGAAGGGAAAACGCCCAAATGACAACCTCTTACAAACTGGCCATATTCCATTCCAAACAAAGGGTTTGAAGGAGATATAAAGTCAGGATGGTAAACCACTTTCACCTTATCATAGTCATTGTTGACCAAATTCGTGGTGTGCAAAAAGTTCATAATTTCATCAGACCCACCATGTACCAAGTCGTGCGTAACCACAGAAGGTTTACTTCCTTCTTTCCAGCTTTGCAGGGTTCTTTTAAGCCTCAATTTCCAATATTCGTCCACGAAACTATTTAAGTCAGGCAATTGCAAATCAGGAGAAGAGGCGGCAGCATAAAACAATTTTTCACCAATTTGTTTTTCAATAGCCGAGCAAGCACTTCTAATTTCCTCTAACATCGCTCTTGATTGCAAGGCTTGAGAATTGATAGAATGACAAGGTTGTTTGGTTATAAAAAACATGACAATGGTCTGGTCAATTCCTTCACAATGCATTTTATGATTCAATCGAGCCAACGCTTCGATGGTCACATCAAAACCTTTATTCCTATATTCAAACCTACCTGAAGTAAAGAAGTAAAGCGTTTTATCTAAGTCGAAGGAATAATTATGAAAGAAGTGTCCCATCACAAACTGATGGATTTTATCTTTATATTCTTTGTGTAAATTTTGAAATTCGTGCAGCGCAACAAAACGATGGATATTAATGCCATTTGGCAAAATCAAATCAGGATTTCTACCTAACAGCACCAAACATTCTCTAGCGGTCACCTCACTTACAGTCGTGAAAACATGTGCACCATGTGCTGCGGCGCGTTCAATTTTTGCTTGAGGTTCAATATTAAAGTTTTTAGCTTCTCTTTCCCAATCTGCGAAAGCAAGGTTATCATAAAAATGCGCATCATTCATCGCCAAATACCTACCCAATAAGGTAGCATGGGTTGTAAATACCACATTCACATTGATGTTTTCACGACGAATATCAGGAATAGCAGTACCCACCATCCATTCATGAAAATGAGCCACAATGGGTGTTAGGGTTACTTCAGGATTTGCCAAAGCTTTAAAAAACTCTTTGACCACAAAACCAAATCCCATGACTTGGTCTAATAAGGGATCGTAACCGGTATGCGAAATACCATGATTTTCCCAATAAAAAAACTTAATATCTCCAAGCTTATGGTAAATGGAATAGAAATTAATTAAAACAACCTTAGGCCTACCTGTTACCAACCAATGCCCATAATGCACTTCAATACCAGCTTCTCTAAGCTTCAAAACCGCTTTCCCAAACGCGTCATCATAATGATGAGCAGGTTCGAATTCTGCGGGCACTTTATTATGTAAATATGGTCCTAACAAACAATAATTATCGCCCCACTTCTCCGTCATGGTAGGCGCTTTTGAACGAATAACGGTATATATACCTCCTACTTGATTACATACTTCCCAAGCAACCTCAACCAATAACGCATTGGTGTTACTCTCATTTTCCGTTATGCTACTCATACTTTATAATTAATAGGTATTATTAAATATTGAAAAAAAATAAAACAAAAAACTTCAATTGTTTCTTGTACGCAGCTAAACTTATTTGGTTAAATAAACAAGTTTTAAATTCTTTAAAATTAACAAAAAAATAGACTTTATTAGCATTAAAGTAAGAAATATGGCGCTAAAAAATACAAACATTACCCTTAAAACTTCCCTTAGCATAGCAATATTCAAAGAGGAGTATTTTAAATTACATTAATCAATAAAAAAAAAGCAAAGTATATTGTTTATTTTTTAAATATTCATCATTTTTGTATCATTCATGTAATGATTCCACATTACAATAATGAATTAAAGTATGATTAGAAAGTACGCAATTATTTTATTTGTTTTATTATCCTCCCTAACATTCTCTGAAGCGGCTATTTTGTCGTTGTCTGGTGTTTATCAAGGTAAAAATTTATACATACAAAATCCCCCAATATCCGAAAATGAATATTGTACGCAAGAGGTATATGTAAATGACATTAAAATTATGTCACACGTACTTACGAGTGCTTATGAAATTGACTTGTCGCATCTTAAAATGGATGAACCGGTAACCATTAAAATTTTGCACCGAGACGACTGTAAACCTAAAATCCTCAACCCACAAGTGTTGAAAATCAATAGTACCTTTCAGTTTACTTCTTTTGTAATTGACGAAAGAAAACTGGCTTGGTCAACCAAAGGCGAAAAAGTTGGAGGAAAAATGTATGTAGAGCATTTTTTAAACAATAATTGGATGGTTTTCAAAGACATTTCTTGTCATGGTTCCATTACCTTAAACAATTATCAAGTAGAAGAAAACCATCATTCTGGCACCAATAAATACAGAATTAAATTTCTTGAAAAAGATGGACAAGCTTTTTACTCCAAAGTAATTGAATTTACTTCTTCTAAA
>JBIKPL010000429.1:0-2976 GCA_044357485.1 Cytophagales bacterium | reverse complement strand
AAGTAAATAACTTTTCTTGTAAGCGAGAGTAGCTCAGCTGGTAGAGCACGACCTTGCCAAGGTCGGGGTCGCGAGTTCGAATCTCGTCTCCCGCTCTTCTAAACAAAGAGCATTTATTCAGGAAATCCTTCCTGGTAAAACAAACAAATTAGCCTTGTGTTAATTTGCCGGGATGGTGGAACTGGTAGACACGCAAGACTTAAAATCTTGTGATCGCAAGATCGTGCGGGTTCGATTCCCGCTCCTGGTACAAAGCCTTCCGAATTTCGGAAGGCTTTTTTTATGTGTCATTTTTAACATACTCTCAAATACTCAACCCATAAAAACAATTGCAATGGAATGGTTTAGCGAATGGTTCAATTCTCCCTATTATCATGTACTGTATAAAAACAGAGATTTTAAAGAAGCGGAATCTTTTATTGAGAACCTCATCCACAACCAACATTTTGAAACCAATCAGCAATTTCTAGACCTTGCTTGTGGCAAAGGCCGCCATGCGATATACCTAAACAGTAAAGGCTTTAAGGTGCTAGGACTCGACATTGCGCCTGAAAGCATCGTAGAAGCACAACAATCTGCCAATAAAACCTTGCATTTTGCGGTTCACGACATGAGGAATTCGCTACAACCTTATGGAAAATTTGATTTTATTTTAAACCTGTTTACTAGCTTTGGCTATTTTGAGCAAGACGCCGACAATTTCAAAACAATTCAAGCAATCAAATCGGCACTCCAGCCAGGAGGAACATTGATTTTAGATTTCATGAATACCGAAAAAGTAATCCAAAACTTAGTGCCTCATGAAGTTAAAACCATAGACAACATCACCTTTAACATCACCAGGAAACTTGAAAACGGATTCATTATCAAACAAATACAATTTGAAGACCTAAACCGTGCCTACCTTTATGAAGAAAGGGTTTGTGCTTTAAGCAAAGCTCATTTTGAAAACTATTTCGCCGCAGCAGGGTTAAAAATTCAAACAATGTATGGCAATTATGAACTCGACCCTTATGACAAAAACAACGCTCCTAGAATGATATTCGTTGTTAAGCAAGCATAAACGTTCCTATTGTTACAAAGCACACGAGTATATTTCCCTACATTTTACAAAATTGCACTACATCAATCGATTCTCTTGGGGGCATCACGAGTACAATTTGCGTGAGTGATAGAGGTATTGTTTGAGCTCTTTTGCTTTGTTGTATCCCGTTGAAATTTCACTAACAGATTAATAACAAAGCAAAAAGCGAGTACCGATAGCACGACCCAAAGGGGCACGCCCAACATTTAAAAACATTGTAATTTAGCCATTGTACAGTTAGTTCCTTATAAAGAATATATACAGCGCTTAAATTATACACAAAAACTTGTATTATAACCATTTACAAGTAAGTATTGTATTTCTATGGATTGTAAAAGACAACAATGTTTCCCAAAAGTTATTCATCACGAATTAACAAGCACTAGTTGAAGTCATAAATATTTTCTACCTTGCAACCTTATTGCACAAAACAAAAAACCTAGACTCAATTACATGCTCCTTAACATTACCTTACTTTTTATTACTGCCTTTGGGGCAGGCATAGCCGTTTTTTTGATTCCAGAACTAAACAAAAAAAAATTCAAAGCGATCCTATCATTTAGTGGCGCCTATTTATTTTCTATTACCGTTATCCACATTTTACCAGAATTATTTCACGAAAGTGATCAACCGATTAAAGCAGGGATTTTTGTTTTACTTGGCTTTTTTTTACAAATGATGCTTGAGTACTTTACTTCAGGGGTTGAGCACGGACACATTCACCACCACCATGAAACAACTGCTATCCCATTTATGCTCTTGATATCGCTAGGGATACATTCATTTCTAGAAGGTACCTTATTGGTGCACCCATCCTCTGTGCATGGAGGCGAAGGCGCTAGTACCTTAATGTTTGGATTAATCATGCATAAAATGCCTGAAGCTTTTGCCTTAATGTCAGTATTGGTTTTGCAGATGAAAAATAAAAGTTTGGCTATATTAATACTAGGAATATTCGCCATGACCTCTCCATTAGGCATGCTCATGAGTAATGCTTTATTTCATTGGCAATTAATTACCAAAGAGGTATTTGGGATTTTATTTGCCTTAGTCGCTGGTAATTTCTTGCATATTTCAACAACCATCTTTTTTGAAAGTAGTCCGGAACACAAATTCAAAGCCAAAAAATTATTTTTATCTGCTTCTGGAGCGGGAATGGCGATACTCGCAGAATATTTTATGGGACATTAAAAAATCGTGGTTTTGATAGGGTATAGCCTTACCAAAACCACGGTTTTAGGAGAAGTGATTACACAAATTCGAACCCAATATCAGTTCTAAAGTTTTTACCTTCCCATTGTATGGTTTGGGCAGCCTTATTAGATTTAGCTAATGCCTCAGCAATGTCTTTTCCAAAAGCGGTTAAAGCGAGTACACGACCACCAGTATTTACCAATTCACCTTGCGCATTCAATGCAGTACCGGCGTGAAACACTTTCACCTCTTCGACCTTATCGATGCCTGAAATTGTAAAACCTTTTGTATAGTCAGCAGGATAACCACCTGACACCAACATAATCGTGGTGGCCGTACGCGGATCAATCGTGAGCTCATAATCCGACAGGGTTCCCTGAGCCGTTGCAGCCATCATTTCGACCACGTCTGAAGTGATGCGAGGAAATACCACTTCTGTTTCAGGATCTCCCATACGGGCATTGTACTCAATCACAAAGGGGTCGTCGCCCACTTTGATTAATCCAACAAAAATAAATCCTACATATTTAATTCCTTCAGCCTTCAAGCCATTTACGGTAGGTTTAATAATGCGTGATTCAACCTTTTCCATAAAAATAGCATCCGCAAAAGGAACTGGCGACACAGCCCCCATGCCACCTGTATTTGGTCCGGTGTCCCCTTCTCCAATTCTTTTATAATCTTTGGCTACAGGCAAC
>JBIKPL010000109.1:0-8268 GCA_044357485.1 Cytophagales bacterium | reverse complement strand
TGTTTCCTTTTTTTGTACTTGCCAGCAAAGTAAATTGGCTTACCACCAACGCATTTCCTCCAATATCACCAATTGATAAATTCATTTTACCTTCATAATCACTAAATATTCTCATGTTGGTAATTTTATTAATTAACCAAACAAGGTCTTCATGGTCATCCTCTTGTCCAATTCCCAATAAAATTAAAAGACCATTTGCAATCGACGATTTAATGATATGGTCTATAGACACACTTGCTTCTGAAACCCTTTGTATAACTGCAATCATCTATTGTATTGATATTTACTTACCCTATTTGGGTTATTCTCTCAAAATTGGATGCTATTCCTAACGCAAATTTAATCAGTTTTTAGTTTTCAGTTATCAGTACTCAGTACTCTGTACTCTGTACTTTGTACTCTGTACTTTGTACTTTGTACTTTGTACCCTGTACCCTGTACCCTGTACTTATTTCAAACTTGATTCGTATCGTTTTGAAACTTCGTTCCAATTAATCACTTCCCAAAAGGATTTGATATACTCAATTCTTTTGTTTTGGAATTTTAGGTAATAGGCATGTTCCCAAACATCAAGGCATAAAATAGGCGATCCTTTTACCTCCGCAATATCCATCAGCGGATTGTCTTGGTTTGGGGTAGAAGTAATCATCAGTTTGCCATTATTAACGATTAACCAAGCCCAACCTGAGCCAAAACGTTTGGTGGCGGCATCGTTAAATTGTTCTTTAAATTTTTCGACTGAACCGAAATCTTTGACAATAGCTGCAAGTAAGGCGGTACTCGGTGTACCACTTTTGTCGTGAGCAATCATCAGTTGCCAAAATAAGCTATGATTCCAATGTCCACCTGCATTGTTTCTTACTGCAATGGGGTATTTTGATATATTTGAGATCAATTCATCTACAGTTTTATTTTCAAAATCGGTTCCTTTCACTGCCGTATTCAAATTGTTGACGTAAGCTGCATGGTGTTTGCCGTGGTGGATTTCCATGGTTTGTTTGTCAATATAAGGTTCTAATGCCTCGTAGGCATAAGGCAAAGGCGCTAAGGTATGTTGCGCAAAAAGCGTATTGGCAGCAATTATCGCAAAAAGGATTGTGAATAGGATGTTTTTCATGTCGATATGGTTTGTAATTAAAAATATTTTGTAAACAAAACTAAGTTTATTTATCTCATAAATGAAAGAATGCTTTTATAATTTATTGCTGTTTTTGAAATAAGGTTTAATAATTGATTTTATATTTCTTGTTCGTCCCAATTTATTGCTTATTTTTGCGACATAGCTATTAAGCCTGCGCGCATGGTGTAATTGGTAGACACGCCATCTTGAGGGGGTGGTTCCGTAAGGTATGAGAGTTCGAGTCTCTTTGCGCGCACTTTTTTTATTTTAGTCATGGTACTAGTTTATTTTCTAACGATGAATAAACTTGGAAATTAATCTTTTCATCACCATGAAAGTTTTTGTATGATTATTGAATTCAGCCTATGAAAATTAAAGTATTATTTGTTTGTCTTGGTAATATTTGCAGGTCAACCATGGCTGAAGGCGTATTTAGAGATTTAATTGAAAAAAAAGGACTTTCAGCATTTGTTGAATGTGATTCTGCTGGCACCGCTAATTACCATATAGGTGCAAAAGCTGATCGAAGAACACTACAAGTATTAGCCGAAAAAGGCATAACCTTAGCCCATCGCGGACGACAAATAGCGGTACAAGATTTTCATGATTTTGATTATATTTTAGCAATGGATGATCATAATTATATTGATATTCAAGCGGTTGTTAAGGATGTAATCAAGCCTAAAGCACAAGTGCTGATGATGCGTCAATTTGATGCAAAGCAAAGTAGCCTTGCAGTACCTGATCCTTATTATGGGGAACTGAATGATTTTGAAGAAGTGTATGATATCGTAAAGGAGGCTTCAGAAGGGTTTGTATTGCATTTAAATTTGACATCTAAATAGTATATTTTTAACAATAATGCTTTAATTTGTCCTTTCAATAAAAAATATTAAAATTTATATCCCATGATTCAGCGATTACAATCTATTTTATTAGCAGGTGTAGTATTGAGTATGATTACACTTTTGTTTGTTCCTATTTGGCATAAAGAAAGTGCTTCGACCAAAGAACAAGTTACCGTTACGGCATTTGCAATAAAATCAGAATTAAAAACCGGCCCAGTAGAGAAACCATTGTTGTTGATTGGTGCTTTGGCGATAGCTGCTGCGGGCATCGCTGGTTATTCAATTTTTCAATATAAAAAGAGAACATTACAGTTATTACTAGGTATTGTAAACTCTTTGGTATTAATGGGCGTATTGGGAGCTATGTGGTATTGTGTACAATTTGACGCAAGTACTATCTTGACAACTAAAGACCCGGCTAAATTTGGTTTGGGATTCTTTATGCCAGCCATTTCAATGCTATTAAATATGCTGTCTTCAAGATTTATTCGTAGAGATGAAAAGTTAGTAAGTTCAGCAGACAGGTTACGATAGTGGTTTTAAGTGATCGGTTTACAGTGTAGCGTTCAGGTACCACTGCATTCCCAAGCTATAAACCGATTACTTAAAAATTAAACGTTATGAAATCAATAGTCTTTCTTTGTTTAGGATTGTTTTTAACTGGTTTATTGGCCGCACAAACGGAAGAAAAATTTATTCAAAAAGGGGAAAAACTTTTTACCGAGGGGAGCTATGCCGCTTCCTTGGAATTTTTTGAACAAGCCTATGCCATCAATCCTAAAAATGGCCCATTGGTTTATAAAATTGGCTTGGCTTATTTGAAGTCAACGTATAAAACCAAGTCTTTGAAATATTTAGTAGAAGCCGAAAAATTAACCAGTCCTGTACCCTTAGAAATGTATTTGAATATCGGCCGTGCTTATCATGTGAATATGCAATTCGATAAAGCCATTGAATATTATAAAAAATCTGACCCAAACAATATCAATAAAAAAGTAATAGCCAAAGTGATGGGAGAGTGTGAAAGTGCTAAGAAATTGATAGCCACTCCAAAATCCTATGTCATTGCCAATTTAGGTGATAGGGTAAATACGCAACTCCCTGAATATTATCCTCATATTACGTCAGATTTCCAAACCATGTATTTTACTGGACGTCGTCCTGATTCTAAAGGTAAAAAATTGGAAGTTGACGGCATTTTTTTTGAAGACATTTACCAATGTCTCAACAGGGGTGGGGCTTGGGATGAACCTATCAACATGGGCAGTCCGTTGAATTCTGAAGGGCATGATGCTTGTATAGGGCTTTCAAAAGATGGCCAATTGATGTTTGTGTATAAAGGAATTAATGGAGGAGATATTTATATATCAGAGTTGGATGGCGAACGTTGGGGAACTCCTCAGCCAGTCCCTTTCAATACCGAATTTTTTGAATCCTCTGTTTCTGTTTCGGCAGATGGAAAAAAAATGTATTTTGTAAGAAATTCAGGCACTCAAAAAGATATTTTAATGTGTTCAAAAGGCTCCTCAGGACAATGGTCTAAGCCTATGAAATTAAATTCTAATATCAATACCGAATATGATGAGGAATCTCCTTTTATCCATGATGATGGAAAAACCTTGTATTTTAGCTCAAAAGGGCATAATTCAATGGGAGGATATGATATTTTTAAAACCGTAAATGGCCCTGGTGGTTGGTCAAAACCAGAAAATTTGGGGTATCCAATCAATTCTGTTGGCGATGATATTTATTTTACTTTAGCTGCCGATGGGAGAATTGGTTTTTTCTCTTCTGAAAAAGAAGGTGGTTTTGGCAAACAAGATTTATATACAGTTACCATGCCCTTGGCTGCTAAAGCCCCTAATTTGGTTTTATTAAAAGGGAAGGTAGAAGAAGAAATTGGCGGCGCTGCCATTGAAGCTAAAATTACAGTGGTCAATAATGCGACAAGGGAAGTGGTTGCCACTTTAAAATCGAATAGTAAATCGGGTAAATATATGGTTTCTTTGCCTGCAGGGGTAAATTATAATGTTACCATAGAAAAAGATGGCCATTTGTTTCAATCCAATAATATACAACTTGATTCAAATGCCGGGTTTAAAGAATTGGTCAATAATGTAAAAATGTTGAATGTACATACTGGCTCAAAAATTATTTTGAACAATATCTTTTTTGATACTGCCAAGGATATTTTAAGGCCAGAGTCTATGGAAGAATTAGATCGTTTAGTGAAAATGTTGAAAGAACATATCGAACTTAAAATAGAAATTTCTGGGCATACCGATAACCGAGGCGATGAAAAAGCCAATCAATTATTGTCTCAAAATAGGGCTAAAAATGTAGTCGCTTACTTGGTAACCAACGGTGTAGCTGCCAGTAGGTTGAGTTTTAAAGGGTACGGTAGCGCCAAAGGAATTGCCAGCAATGATACCGAGGATGGGCGAAAACAAAATAGGAGAACAGAATTTTTAATTGTAGACTAATTGTTGTTTATGCTTGAAATCCATTTTTGTAGTTTTCAAAAATCATCGCATTGGTTTTACTATCGGTAAAGACTTCCAATAAGCTTGCTTTATTATTGTCTCCTAAAAATAAAGGAAGTGCTTCGAGTAGCGCTTGTTTGTTACTGGCCTTAAAGTAATTAAATCCATGTTCAATGGCCGTTTTTTCGGCATCTAATGCTTGGGTTGTTTCAAAATATTCTTCTAATTCAGGTTGGTTTTTAGGGCCATCAATGATTCTAAATATTCCTCCGGCATGGTTATTTAATACGATTATTTTGAAATTTGATTTTATATAATTGTTCCATAAGGCATTACGGTCATAAAAAAAGGCCATATCCCCAGTAATCAATAGATGGGTTTTCTGGTTGGCCAATGATGCGCCTAGGGCGGTGCTTGTGCTGCCATCGATACCACTTGTTCCACGATTGGCCATAACCTCTACCGTTTGATTTGTAGACAATATATTCGCATAGCGAACGGTCATGCTATTAGAAAGGTGTAAAACCGTTTCTTCTTTAATTGCTCCGAGTACTATTTGTATTGTTTCAAATTCTCCAAAATCTTGTGTTTTAAAAAATGACTGTAAGTAGCTTTTTGCCTTTTGTTCTTGCATTTGCCAAGCCTCAAAAAAACTGGTTTGTGTTGCAGTTTTAGTTAAGCCCAATAAATGACTATTTTCAATAAAATAACCAATATCGGTAGGGATATGTTTGGTTAGGGTTTTAAAGGTATCTGCAACGATGGCTGTTTGTTGGATGTGCCAGTGTGCTTTAGGAGGATTGTTTCTTACAAATTGTTTTAATGCTTTTGAAATCAACGATAAGCCAAAGGTGATTAATAAATCGGGTTTTAAAGTGTTTGAATAGGCTTTTCCTAAAAATACATCATGGTGTTTAATTGCTTGTGGTACACTTGAAATATTGGATATGAAGTCGCCTACTATTACAAGGTTGTATTGTTTTTGTAGCGTAGATAATTGCTGAAGAAGTGTTTCATTAAACTCGTGTTGACCAACAATAACCATGATTGTTTTCAACGACTGCAGAGAAGTTGCCAATGAATGCCATGTCTGCGCAGATAGTTGCGTTTCAGCGTCAAGTCTTTCGATTATTCTTGTGGTTGGGTCAAATTTGACTTCCGCATTGGGGTATAAAGGTTCTCTTAGTGCAATATTGATGTGTACAGGACCTTTGGTGTCGTTGGTTGAAATATTAATGGCTTCATTGAATGTTCTGTTAATAAACCATTGAATTTCAGTATGATGATGTTCTGTAGGGATATGGTAACTTGCCTTGATATGTTGTCCAAATAGTTGTTGTTGTCGAATGGTTTGTCCATCTAATTGGTCAATCCATTCGGTGGGTCTATCTGCAGTAATAACAATTAAGGGTATTTGTCTAAAGTACGCTTCTGCAATCGCTGGGGCATAATTGAGTGCCGCGGTTCCAGAAGTACAAAGCAAAGCGACAGGTTGTTTTAACGTTTGTGCTAAACCAAGCGCAATAAAAGCGGCGGATCGTTCGTCACTAATGGTTTTTGTAGTAATTTTTGGATGCCTAACCAACGCAATGGTAATTGGGGCACACCTCGATCCAGGACTGAGAATGGCATGTGTTACTCCTTTTTGAGCAAGAATTTCAGCGATGTTATGTATGGCTTGCAAAATGATATTGGTTGGTTAAACATTACAAAGGTAGTATAAATCTACTAAGCGCTTATCTAAAATAATAATTCTAAGCATTAAAACATGTCGACAAGTACTGTTTCCATTTTAATTTCGGTTTCCTTCCATTCATTTTCCGGAATAGAATCTTCCGTGATACCAGCACCTGCGTATAAATATGCCTGGTTTTGCCCTAATTGCATACACCTGATATTTACAAACACATCACTTTGTTGTTGAAAATTAACTGGGCCAATAAATCCACTAAAATAGGCCCGATCAAATTGTTCTTTGGCTTGTATGGCTTGAGCCGCTTCCAATTTGGGCATCCCACAAACAGCACTGGTCGGATGCAATAATTCTAGCATAGAGGTGCCTAAATGTGGATAGTCAATGGCAACGGTATCGACCGTAAAATCCGTTTTTAAATGCATTAAATTGCCCGCTACTATAGTTCTTGGGCCTATGTCTTCATATTCTCTTACCCTTACTTTTTTAAAACATTCAATTATGTAACGGCTTACCAAAGCTTGTTCTTCGATTTCTTTTTGTCTCCAAATGGCTTGTTTAGGATCTATGCTCGGTTCAAAAAGTTGTGTGCCCGCCAATGCGACCGTTTTAAGTATACCATTCGCATTTAAGTTTAATAAAACTTCTGGCGTGGCTCCAATCCAGGCGCCAGCTGTTGGGGTAAACACCAACGACACAAAGGTGTTTTTATAGGCATTACATAGTTTAATGAAATGATTTACTGGATGGTATTTGTTCTTATAGGCTGTTGATTTACATCTGGCTAATACTATTTTTTTTAAGGTTTTTTTCGAAATTAAATCAATGCCTTCTTTGACTATATTTTCAAAATACAAGGGTGAACTTTCAAAATTTTGAATTATAGGCAAGTAAATTTTCTCGTTTATAAAGTCATCGTTATCTACAAGACTTAAATCGGTAAAGGTGTATTGTTTTTCTGCCGCAATGTAAATGGTGTCCTTTAATAAAGGATTCGTAAATGGAGAGAAAACAAATCCAGGTTTGATTTCATTAAAAATAGGTTTTTGTTTGGTGGTAGGTTTGGTGTTGATAATGAGGTGGATTTGATCTTGGTGAGGCAATTTCCATAACGCAAAGCTATGTTGATGCCTTAAGGCATCTTTCCATTCGTTATTAATCAATGCTGTTGCTGCTGAATTTGTCAAAATAGGTAGGTTTTCAGATGAATTTAAGATTTAGCCATTACCGCCATGGTTATTCTGCTGATACAAACCAATTGTTGCGTTTCATTGGTGATTTTTATTTCCCAAATTTGTGTCGATTTCCCTAGGTGAATGGCTTTGGCAGTACCGTATACAAACCCTTGTTGAACGGGTCTTATATGGTTGGCATTAATTTCTAGGCCTACACATTGGAATTTTTCTTGATCCACGAAATGGTTGGCGCCAATACTACCCAAAGATTCTGCCAATACCACCGAAGCACCACCGTGCAAAAAACCAAAAGGTTGTTTGGTGCGTTCGTCGACGGGCATTTTACCAACGATATAATCAGCCCCAATTTCTGTGATTTCAATGCCGAGATGGGCAAGCATATTTGTTTCAGAGGCCAATTTTAATCTAATAAGTTTGTTTTCAGTAGTCGACACAGGTTGTATATTCAAGTAAAAACCTTAATTTGCATAAGTAATTTATCCCAAAAATAGGATTATTTTGAAAAGCAAAAAAATATACCTGATCAGACATGGTCAAACCGAGTATAATTTAATGGGAATTGTACAAGGTAGTCGTGTCAATACTTCGCTTAATGACTTCGGAATCAGCCAGTCAGATGCTTTTTATGAATTTTATAAAGATGTGAAATTTGATAGGATATATACCTCTAAATTAAACAGAAGTATTGAATCTGTACAACGTTTTATAGCTAAAGGCATTCAATGGGAAGCCCATGAAGGTTTAAATGAAATCAGTTGGGGCGATAAAGATGGTATGAAAATTACTGTCAGTGAAAATAAATATTACCATGAAGTCATCAGTCGTTGGTCTGCAGGAGAAGTTGATTTGAGAATTGATGGCGGTGATAGTCCAATGGATGTTGCTAATCGACAACAAGAAGTCATTAATTTGCTTAAAACAAGAACTG